>JAYVDN010000194.1:0-4791 GCA_043749385.1 Polaromonas sp. | reverse complement strand
TCTAACCATCCACCTAAGCCATCATTGTTAGCACCTGTACATGAACAAAGCCAGCCACACCATCTCCACCACGCCGCGCAATATGCGCACCCTGCCCAGTTGGATTTTTGCCAGCCGCTGGCTTCAGATGCCGCTGTACGTGGGCCTGATATTGGCGCAAGCCGTCTACGTATTCCACTTTGGCCTGGAGCTGTACCATCTGATCGGCGCGGCCTTTGGCAGCCAGACCGACATTGACGCGCTGGTGAAAAGCATTGGCTACGTGTCCGATACCAAACTCACTTCGCTCAATGAAACAGTGATCATGCTGGTGGTGCTGGCACTGATTGACGTGGTAATGATCTCCAACCTGCTGATCATGGTGATTGTGGGTGGGTACGAAACTTTTGTAAGCCGCATGGGCCTGGAGAACCACCCCGACCAGCCCGAATGGCTCAGCCACGTGAACGCAAGCGTGCTGAAGGTGAAGCTAGCCACCGCCATCATCGGCATATCGTCCATACACCTGCTCAAAACCTTTATCAACGCGGCCAACTATAGCGACAAGGTGCTGATGTACCAAACCATCATCCACGTCACCTTCCTACTCAGCGCCATGGCCATCGCCTACACCGACAAACTGATGGCCCGCGATGACCATGAGGCCAAAAAACTTGACGGCCGGGCGAATAACGACTGAATCATCTCACTCAACCGCCAAAAAATGTAACGCTAAAAACGCAAAAAATTGAATGCAAAAATCGCAAAATGAATCCGTAATCTTTGTAAAAACTCTTGAATTTTCTTTTGCGTTTTTTGCGAATTTTTAGCGCTTTTTGCGTTACCTCTCCTTGCAGCCAATACACACCACAGGCCAAAGTAAAATCCCCATGATCACCATCAAAGCCACCGACATCGTTGAAACCATCTCCGCCGCGCTGCAGTACATCAGCTACTACCACCCGGCCGACTACATCGCCCACCTGGCACGCGCGTATGAGCGCGAGCAAGGCCCCGCTGCCAAAGACGCGATTGCGCAGATCCTCACCAACAGCCGCATGAGCGCGACCGGCCACAGGCCTATTTGCCAAGACACCGGCATCGTCAACGTGTTCCTCAAAATCGGCATGGAAGTGCGCTTTGAAGGCTGCGCGGCCTTTGGCGACGGCGCGCTGGACGACGTGATCAACGAAGGCGTGCGCCGGGGCTACAACCACCCCGACAACACCCTGCGCGCCTCTATCGTGGCCGATCCGCAGTTTGACCGCAAGAACACCAAGGACAACACGCCTGCTGTCATCAACATTGAGCTGGTGCCAGGCAACAAAGTGGACATTACCGTCGCAGCCAAAGGCGGCGGCTCGGAGAACAAAAGCAAGCTGGTCATGCTGAATCCGTCCGACAGCATTGTCGATTGGGTGTTGAAAACCGTGCCCACCATGGGCGCGGGCTGGTGCCCACCGGGCATGCTGGGCATCGGCATTGGCGGCACCGCAGAAAAGGCCATGCTGATGGCAAAACAAGCGCTAATGGAAGACATTGATATGTACGAGCTGCAGGCCAAGTCCAGCAGTGGCGCAGCGCTCACCAAAGTAGAAAATTTGCGCCTGGAGCTGTTTGAGAAAGTCAACGCCTTAGGCATCGGCGCGCAGGGCTTGGGTGGCCTGACCACTGTGCTGGACGTGAAGATCAACATGTACCCTACGCACGCGGCAGGCAAGCCCGTGGCCATGATCCCCAACTGCGCCGCCACCCGCCACGCCCATGTGGTGCTGGACGGCAGCGGCGCGGCCTACCTCACGCCACCGTCACTTAGCCTGTGGCCCGACGTGCACTGGGCACCTGACTACAAAAAGTCCACGCCGGTTGACCTCAACACCCTCACTCCCGCCCAAGTGGCCGCGTGGACACCCGGCCAAACTCTTCTGCTCAGCGGCAAAATGCTGACCGGCCGCGATGCAGCGCACAAGCGCATCGGCGAGATGCTGGCCAAAGGCGAGAAGCTGCCCGTAGACTTTACCAACCGCGTGATCTATTACGTCGGCCCCGTAGACCCCGTGAAAGGCGAAGCCGTAGGCCCCGCTGGCCCCACCACCGCCACCCGCATGGATGGGTTCAGCGAGATGATGCTGGCCAAGACGGGCCTGATCAGCATGATCGGTAAAGCCGAGCGCGGCCCAGTGGCTATCGAAGCCATCAAAAAACACAAAAGCGCCTATTTGATGGCCGTCGGCGGCGCAGCCTACCTCGTCTCCAAAGCCATCAAAACCGCCAAGGTCGTGGGCTTTGCCGACCTGGGCATGGAAGCCATTTACGAGTTTGACGTGACCGACATGCCCGTGACGGTCGCCGTAGACTCTGGCGGCACCAGCGTGCACAACACCGGGCCAGCGGAGTGGCAAAAGCGGATTGCGACGGGGGAATTTAAGGGGATTGCGGTTGCGGCGACATAGCAAGAGGTAAGTTATTGATTTTTATTGGTTTCTACCAATAATTAGACGTTATGCATAAATTTGGTAGAAACCAAGTAAAATCATAGGCTTATGACTTTCAATCAACATGATTTTGTTTCGTTTTCAGTCGACGCGCAGCGTATAGCCGCCAACTTAGAGCAAACCTACTCCGCATGGCTAGATGCACAAAGACATCTCAATACCTTGCCCGCCACCATGTACTGGGCGGCTAAAGCGGGCACCGAATACCTCACCTATAAAACCGACAGCGCCGATAACGGCAACAGCCTGGGTGCGCGCAGCTCTGAGACCGAAGCGCGCTACGCCGCTTATCTAGAAGAAAAAGCTGCGCAAAAAGAGCGTACAGCCAAGCTACTAGAACAGCTTAATGAACGCGCCACATTGTACAAATCACGCGCGCTGCGTCTGCCTGTTTTGGCCGACCAGCCAGGTGATATTTTGCGCGCCCTAGACCTGGACGAACTGCTGGGCAACGATGTGCTGCTGGTAGGTACCAATGCGTTTGTAGCCTACGAATTAGCCTGTGGCGTACGTTTTCCAACTGGCAGCGAGGCCACTGAAGATTTTGACTTGGCTTGGTGCCGTGATACCAAGGCATCACTTGCCACCATGCAGCCACCTACGTCCGGCTTCAAACGCAAAACTTTGCTCAAAGTCATTCGCGGCGTAGACAAAACCTACCGCATCAACCCACGCAAGCCTTACCAAGCCATCAACAGCGCTAACTATGACGTGGAACTCTTGGCCGCGCCCAGCACCCACCCATTGCCCAAAGGCGAAGGCTTTGACCCGATGGCATCGCTCATTGAGCAAGAATGGCTGCTGCTGGGCCGACCTGTCAGTGTTGTAGTAGCCACCACACGTGGGCACGCCTGCCCCATGATCGTGCCTGACCCACGATGGATGGCACTGCATAAGCTGTGGCTGTCCGACAAGCCCGAGCGCAATCTGCTGAAAAAAGACAAGGACCGCAGGCAAGGCAATGTACTGTTGGATGCCGTGCGCTTTTTTCTACCCACCTCACACCCCATTAACGTGGACTTTGTATTTGACTTGCCCGAAGAATTGCAACCGCTTTTCAATCGCTGGTGCGCAGAGTCAGGCTTCATCCCCCAGCCATGATGCCCACTCACCCCAACGCTCCCATCGGCGTTTTCGACTCCGGCATTGGTGGCTTGAGTATTCTCAAAGCACTGCGCACTGAAATGCCGCAGGAGCGTTTTGTTTACTTTGCCGACAGTGCGCACAACCCGTATGGTGACAAGAGCGATGCGTTTGTGATCGAGCGCTCGCGCGCCATCACACAGCAGCTTGTGAGCGGGCATCACGTAAAAGCCCTGGTCATCGCCTGCAACACCGCCACCGCTGCCGCCATCCATGTCCTGCGCGCTGAGCACCCTGGCCTGCCCATCATTGGCGTAGAGCCTGCGCTCAAGCCCGCGGTGGCCGTCAGCCGCACCAAGCGCATCGCCGTGCTGGCTACGCGCGGCACTTTGCAGAGTGCAAAATTTCTGGCCTTGAAAGCCTCGCTCGCAGACCAAGTCGAGTTCATCTGCACGCCCTGCGATGGTTTAGCCGACATGATTGAGCGCAGCGCCGATGCGCATGACGCTGCATATTTAATAGCTGCTTGCGCATCATTTACAAGGGCTACTGGCCCATTTGGCATACAGAATGGCGAAGTAGACACCTTGGTGCTAGGGTGTACACATTACCCGTTGATCCTCAACGCCTTTCGCCAAGCAGTGGGCGATGCAGCGCAGATTGTGGACAACGGCCAAGCCGTGGCCAGGCGCGTAGCAGCGTTGATTGCGCCTGCCCCGGCAACGGCTCCCGCCCTGGATAAACACCTTGTCTGGCTCAGCAGCGATGCACATCACCGCCTGGCTCAAACGGCTGCGCGCTGGATGTAGCAGGGTTTAAGCTAAATGCACAAAGCAAGCAGCTATACAAAATATAGCTGCTCCCGCGACATTCTATTGGCCTAGCGGCTTAAAAGGCACTATAACACCGTATGTCAGGCTATTTTATTCAGCGGAATAGCGTAGGTGCCTACAGCGTGCGCCACCGGGTCTGGCAGGCCTTCTGAATACAGCGACACCTCTCCCACAGCCAGCGTTTTGCCTAATTTAATGAGTTTGCAGCGGGCAATAATGTCCCGATCGGCCGCAGGTTTTCTCAAGAAATTGATGTTCAAACTGGTTGTGACGGCCAAAGGCACGATGCCAATTTCACCCAGTATGGCCACATACAGGGCCACATCAGCCGCCGTCATCATCACAGGCCCGGAGACGGTGCCGCCAGGCCGCAGCTCGCTCACCCCCACGGGGTGCCTGAT
>JAYVDN010000193.1:0-11225 GCA_043749385.1 Polaromonas sp. | reverse complement strand
GCTTGAAGGCGATGCCACATTTCTTGCGATGGCTGGCTACCGCATGTAATGGTTCGACGTGTCGCCCGATTTTTCATCCTTGGCGGCATAGCCTGATAACTTCAGCGCTGCGTTGACAGATGATCCATCATCCATCTTTGCAGCAGCCATCGGAACGTGGGTGTCGGCATGTTCGGCCAACACATCATCGTGCCTGCCACTAAAGCGGCGTTGCCTCAAACGTCGCGATCCGGCCGGAGGTCACGCGTACCAGCCAGTCGGACTCGGAGCCCACCACCGTAGCTGTGCCAGAAAGCACCACCGGCTGCGAATACATCGTCTTGGGATACGCCCAAGTGATGGTGCGCAAGCTGGTCGGATGGCTGGCTGTCACGCGCATCTTGCCGTTGGCACCCACTGCGCTTTGCCACGTCACGCCCGCTCTGGTGGTCATGAAGGTAGCCAACTGCGCCATGGTGTACCAGCGAAACTGTCCCGCCTGCTGTTTTTGCCGTGCGTAGCTGAGCAAATTGTTCATCACGTTGGGATAGAGCAACGCTCCGGGTGGGTGGGCGTAAATCAACCGGTCGGTTTGGTTGGCAATCGAGAAGTCAATCAGTTGGGTATACCACTGGGTGAGCGGCAGCTCAGGTATGAGCAGTTGGTTAAACTCTTCAAACGTCGCCGCAACGCCCAGCGGCGTGACTGGGAATGCCCACAACGACGGCGTGATCAACTGGCCTTGCCGGTAGGTGCGGGTGGCGGCAGTGCCGGTGTGGCTTAAGGCGTAGTATGAGCCAAATCCGTTTTGCGTGAGCCACGTGAGCGACCAAATCGGGTTATTGCCCTGCGGTGCCGAATACTCTTTGAGCGGGTGGCCCACTACTGTCTGAATCGCATCGCGATTGAGGACCAGATAGTTCAGATACTGGCTGGCATTGGTTTCATCTGCATTACCACCGTAGTAGTCATGAATCCAGCCCCCGTGGCTTCCCACTTGGTGCCCCTGCGCATCAAAATCTTTCAAAAATTGTTGTGCAGTGGGATTGTTGGGCAAATTAAACCCCAGTCCGTCGCCGGGCACGATGGTGTCCGGTCCAGCGGTCATATGCATTGAAAATGGTCGGTGGTTCCACACCCCTTGTGCTTTGAGCTGCTGCATGGGCTGCAACGCCCCTAGCGAATCAAGGTGCCAGTTAAAAACCAATCCACCCACTCCGTTAGGTACCTCGGTCATCCGCGGCTGCTTGAGCACCCCGCGGGCAAACTGGTGCAAAAAGCCGTGCAAGGGCATGGCATCTTCCGACAGCTTGAGGTAGGTCAATGGCAGATTGACAAACAGCACACTGCCAGCGCCGACGGTGCGAACACTGGCCACTAAGCCATGCTGGGCAGACGATAGCAGCACGGCACCTTGGGAGGCACCTTGTGTGACGAAGCTGGGGTATGTCAACGGGCCATAAACGTAGCCCGAAATGTTGTGTAGCACCTCGGGCGGCGCAGCCTGCACCTTGAGCATGCGCGGTGGCATCCCGCGCATGCCCGGCGCAGCCATGCGCAAAGCGCTGGATGTGCGACCAAACTCGCCGGGCGTGACGCCAGGAACGGGCGCGCGGTCGACGGCCCGAGGGTGCTTGATGTGTTTACCTTCGTGTTTCAGGGCTTCGTCTGGGGACCGCTCTGCTTCGTTTTTAATGATGGGCGATTTAGCTGGCGACTTGAAGTAAAGGGAGTGGTCATAACCGGCCAGCCCGCCAGGATTGAACGGACTGGCCGGCAAAAACTGCGCTGTCCCGCCCGCACGGGCAGGAGCCGGCAGCCGATCTACTACCTGCAGCATGCGCGCTGTGCCAGCGGATCGGCCTTGGGCCACTACGGTCAAAGACGGCGTGTACAGCATGGACTTGCCTGGTGGCACCTGTAGCCCGCGCAGGGTTGACACGGGGCCAAAGACCGGGCCCAAGCCCACGGTGCGGTCCAGCAGCTGGTCGTACAGCACATAGTCCACGCCCACTAAACTGCTAAAGCGCGACTTGGGTATCGCGTAAAACCCGCCGGATGTCAGCGCCCCTGCGTCAAACACCAGCATGATGTTGCCGCCCTGTGTGACATAGTTTTGTATCGTGCCCACCAGCGCGTCGCTCATGGTGGTTTGCATTTGATCGGGAATGATGATGCCGCTGTATTGGGACCGAATACCCACCCCTTGTAGCAGGAAGTCTCCATTGCGCAAAATTTCCAGTGAGTAGCCGCGTTCTTGGGCCGCATCGGTCCACGCCGTTACTTTTGCATCCGTGAGCGCCAAACCATCGGGCAACAGCAAGGCCATTTTGGACAAGCTCTGCGCATGCGCCAAACCCATCAGGCACGACAGGATCAGACCTGTCATGGCGGTAACTAGACGCCCGTAAAAACCAATCTTAACGGCAACCATAATGGAACCTCCAAATAGAAATGTTGAACGGGACTGAAACGAAGTGAGTATTGCTTGTAACCAATGTAACTGCGACTTGAAAATAAACGCACCCAAACATTGATATTCGTCAAATTATTGACGGCTAAGTGCTCGTGGCCCAAAAGGGACGGCAGTTATTAAATGTTTGAGGAAGTGGCGGGCGCGGCGGGTGTCGACACTTACCGGCGCAGCGGCTTGTGTACGGCGGTGCACCGCTGCGCCAGGGCTATTTTGGTGTGCTGGCACCGAACTTGCAGCTCAGGACGGCGGTTACAACAGTGGCTTCACTATTGAATGGCTGCGATGGCTCAAACTGCCTGGGTCAGGGGCGTTGGGGTGCCCCCAATCCGTGCCATACTTGGTTTCATGCAATTGACTTTCCTGTCCGTGCTGGCCAAGGCTCCAGCGACCACCCTGACCTTGCCACGTGGCTGGTGGAGCAGGGCATTACCTCGATTTCGCTCAACCCAGGCGGCGTAGTGGAAACTTGGACGCTGTTGGCGGCATTGTGAGCAACGCCTGCGTATGAATTCCAAAACAGGCGGCTTGCTATTTGCCGCTGTGTTTGCGATTGGATTTGGGGTAGGCGGCTATTTGGGTGGCGTGAAGCCAATGGTAAGCATGCTGTACGCTGCGTGGCAGGTGCAGCATTTTGTGCCCGTCAGTGCACAGCTGACGGATGTTCAACTCAAGCCCGGCTCTGAGGGCTCGCAAGCGGTGTTGGCAAAGTACCGCTACAGCTTTAACCAAAAAGAGTTTGAGTCTACCCGCGTAGGCTTGCATCAGCGCGGTGCAGACAATATCGGGGACTGGCACAGGCAATGGTACCAACGCCTCAAAAATGCCAAAGACAATGGCGCATCCGTCACCGTATGGGTAGACCCGAATGAACCCAAGACGGCGCTGATTGACAAGCAGATTCGGTGGCCGCTAGTTTGGTTTTTGATCCCATTTGCCGTGCTGTTCCCGGCGGTGGGTTTGGGGGCTTTGTGGGTGATGTACCAAATAGTGGTGTCCCCCAAAGACACGATGCCATCTGGTCGCGTCAAAGCCGAAAATCTGGCGCCAGGCCCAGCCTATCTGCTTGACAGTAGCAAGGCGCAGGCACGGGGCGGGTGGTTGTTTGCTTTTGCATGGAACGTGCTGGTCTGGCCGTTTGCCGCAGTCATGTGGAGCACGGGCGGAAGCTCAGGGGCGGGATGGTTCATCAGCATATTTTTGGTGGTGGGTTTGTGGCTGCTATGGGCCGCTATGCAAGTCAGCATGACGGTGTGGCGTGTGAAGGGCACTTTGCTATCGACTCTGCCAAGAGCTATCTATCTTGGGGAGAGCTTTACCAGCATCGTCAAGATACCTGCCAACCGCATGCAGCCGCAGCCTCGCTTTGAGATCAAGCTGTGTGAAAACTACATTCGCGAGAATGATTCTTCACCTACACCGCGTACGGTGTGGAGCCAAGTTCATACGCTCAGTCCGCAGATGGGCAGCGATGGCAGTGGTACGGTGCAGGTTAGTTTTGATATTCCTTTCACTGGCGCCGCGTCAGACAAAATAATCGATGGCGAACGCGTGGTTTGGCGCATAGAGTTGACCAATCTGGCCACTACGGATTTGCAGAGCTTTGATCTTCTGGTTCAACCAAGCAGAATGGCACACGCGCCAGCGATGGCCAACCCCGTTGACCATGTGGCGGTAAGCTACCGCGCCACTGTGAAATCCGCTTGGAGCCAAGCGGGCAGTGATGACGGGAATGAAGCCATAGTCGTATCGCCTAAGGTGATGCAGGTGGTCGAGCAGCAGGGGCAGTGGGTAGCCAGCTTCCCGTCACCCTCGGGCCGTTGGATAGGCGTGTTTGTCGCTTTGGCTACGGGCTACGCGGCTTGGCGTGCCCGACAAGCTTTTGTGGGCGACGACAGCGTAGACGTGCTGTGGACGATCGGTCTGCTCGCCATGGCGGTGCTGGGTATGGGGGCTTGCATTCATTTCTTCACGGTGCGCTGGCAGATCCTCATCGACCAACGCGGTGTGCGCCAGCAAACCCGCTCTTGGCTCAGAACCCGGCAGCAGGTTTTTGCGCATGCGGATATCGTGGGTTACGACAAAAAATTAGCCTACCGTCAATCGCAAATGGGATCGTCCTGGAAGGACATGTTTTACCTGTATGCGGTTTTGGTGGACAAACGGCGCGTACAGATCACGCCTGGCATCGCCAGCGCACCCGTAGCAGGCGCTGTGGCCGATACGATAAGACAAGCAAAACGCCAGTACACGAAGCGCTTTGCGGATCAAGCCGGTGACGCGCGGCAATGGCACGGGGCGGTGGGCTACGGGCTGTGGCTGATACTGGGTTTGCTCGTGGTAGGTGCGGTCAGTCTCAATACCACCTACCGGATGACAGACCCCATTCACCCTGAGCGTATGCTGATCGACTGGCAACTGCGGCTCAAGCGGCTCACGCCAGCAGGGCGGCAGCACAACGATGTGCTGACAGCGCAAGATGCAGCCGACATGGTCTCTATGGAGGCCTTACTTAAAAAAGGTGCAAACCCCAATACCGTCGCCAACAATGGCATCACGATACTCATGCTGGCTGCACGGCGCGGCAGCATGCGCAACGTAGATTTGTTGCTGCAATACGGCGCGGACGTGAACCAGCGTGACGAGACCAGTAATAACAATCGCGGTGACACTGCCCTTTTGGTGGCGCTGCATACCGGGCGTGAAGACGTGATGCTGCGGCTGCTGCAGGCGGGCGCCAGACTGGATGTACGCAATATGTGGGACTGGACCCCCATGCACATGGCCGCGCAAGGCAACTGCATTCCGTGTCTGGAACTCTTAAAGTCCAAAGGCCTTGACCTGCATGCCAAGGCCACCGCCAGCCGTGGAGAAACCCCCGCCATGCTGGCCGCAGGCAAGGGCCGCTTGGAGGCTTTGCAATGGTTTGTGCAAAATGGTATTGATCTCAAAGAGAAAGACCCACACGGCCGAACGGCGTTGGATTGGGCGGTCTTTTTTAAGCAAAGCAAAACCGAGCAGTGGCTGCGTGAGGCTTATCCACCCGATCCAGTGATTAGCCTGCCAAGCCGATAGTACGGAGTTGCTTTTTATCTGGAGCTCATCCCCGCTGCGCTTACCTCACCACTAGGTGAGCAGCCACTGACAAAATTGAGTATAATGCTGGGTTACCCCTTGCTGCACCACATCTGACGCTGTGGGTAGCTTTTATCAACGCTGTAGCCAAGTGAAATGAACGTGGCTTATAGCAAAATCCTTAAGGAGTGTTTATGCGTCATTACGAGATCGTCTTGCTGATCCATCCGGACCAAAGCGAGCAAGTTCCAGCGATGCTGGAGCGTTACAAAAGCATGATTACCACGCCAGGTGGCAAAATTCATCGCGTGGAAGACTGGGGCCGCCGCCAACTGGCGTACCAGATCAACAAGCTGGCAAAGGCGCACTACCTGTGCATCAACATCGAAGCCGACCAGGCCGTGATGGCTGAGCTGGAGCATGCTTTCAAATTCAACGATGCTGTCTTGCGCCACCTCACCGTGCTCAAGAAAACCGCCGAAACCGGCCCATCGTCGATGATGAAACAAGTCGAGCGCGAAGAAGCCCGCAAAGTGCAGCAAGAGCAGTACGCCAACCAAGACCGTGGTGACCGCCCTGATCGCGGTGGCGACCGCGGCGGCGACCGCCCTGATCGTGGCGAGCGCCAGGATCGCGGAGAGCGCCAAGAGCGTTGATCGTTGCAGCGCACCTAAAAATATCTACCAGGAAGTGTGAACAAACTTATTTTGACCGCCAGCATTGCCGAGATCAGCGCCCAGCGCTACACCCCGGCAGGCATCCCCGCGATAGACATGACGCTTGAACATGAGAGCGAACTGGTCGAAGCGGGGCAAATGCGAAAAGTCAAAGTCAGTGTGCGAACCGTAGCAATTGGGCCGATGGCAGAAGTCATCCGCAAACAGGCGATTGGCAGCACGCACACCTTCACCGGTTTTTTAGGCAGCACACGCAACGCCAAAGGCACCTTGTTTCATATTCAAGCATTTGAATCCATTTAATTTTTTAGGAGTCCACCATGCCCGGACCATCACGTTTTAAAAAGACTGACAAGCGCCCTAAGCGCCCCGCACAAAACCTGCTGTTCAAGCGCAAGCGCTTTTGCCGCTTCACCGTGACCGGTGTGATCGAGATCGACTACAAAGATGTCGATGTTTTGCGCGACTTCATTGCCGAGAACGGCAAGATCATCCCCGCCCGCCTCACCGGCACCCGCGCTATTTACCAGCGCCAGCTCAACACCGCTATCAAACGCGCCCGCTTTTTGGCTCTCGCGCCTTACAGCGACCAGCACCGCGTTTAAGCTCGGCACAGGAGAAACAACATGCAAATTATTCTGCTCGACAAAGTCATCAACCTGGGTAACCTGGGCGAGATCGTCAAGGTCAAAGACGGCTACGCCCGTAACTTTTTGATCCCCGAAGGCAAAGCACGCCGCGCTACCGAGTCTGCCAAGGCAGAATTCGAAGCCAAGCGCGTAGAGCTGGAGAAAGCCGCTGCTGTCAAGCTGGCCGCAAGCCAAGCTGAGGGCGAAAAGCTCAACGGCCAGACCATCAAGGTCTCGCAAAAAGCCGGTGTGGACGGCCGCTTGTTTGGCTCCGTCACCAACCACGACATCGCTGAAGAACTGGGCAAGATGGGCTTCAAAGTCCTTAAGTCCCAAGTGCGCATGCCTACCGGCCCGGTCAAGATCGTTGGCGACAGTAAAGTCACCATCGCTCTGCACACCGACGTGCTGGTCGAAGTAACTGTGACCGTATTGGGCGAAACGGCTTAAGTCGTTTTTACCGTTACCGCCAAAGCCCTGCGTTGTGAGACGCGTGGCTTTTTTTTGCTATTTTTTTAGAAGCTGCTCCCGCGATATTCTATTGGGTTAGCGGCTTAAATGGCTTACTTAATGTCGAAGTGGTGCATGCCAAACTGCCCTGTTTTGGCTTCTGCAAAGTAACGCTTCAGAGTTTCGCGCACGGTGTGAAAAGCAATCTGCTCCCACGGAATATCGACTTCGTGAAACAGGCGAGCCTCCATGGTCTCAAAGCCGGGGTTAAATACGTCGCTGAGCAACTTGGCGCGGTAGAAAAAATGCACCTGCCCCACACTGGGCACGTTGATCAGGGTGTACAGGTCTTGCATTTCGATTTGCGCTCCAGCTTCTTCGTCGGTCTCGCGCGCAGCCCCTTGGGCGCTGGTCTCGTGTAACTCCATAAAGCCAGCGGGCAGCGTCCAATAGCCTTTACGCGGCTCGATATTGCGTTTGCACAGCAACACCTGGCCGCCGGTAGAGCGGTCACTACTGCCGTGCCAAATCGGGACGGTGCCCACCACGTTGAGTGGGTTCTCATAGTGCACGGTGGCGCAGGCGGTGCACACGGCGCGTGGCTTGGTGTCGCCGTCGTCGGGCAGGCGGTAGGCTACGGTGTTGCCGCAGGCTTTGCAGTGTTTGATAGGTTGGCGCATGAACATCTGCGCAGTGTACGTGAGAAAGAACAAAGGCCTCGCAAGAGGCCTTTATGGGGGTTACGCCACCGCGGCTGATTACGCTTTGGTGGTCTTGGTGTGCTTCTCGATCAAGCTGCGTGCCGTGTCCAGCAGCTTCTGGCCGTCAAAGCCGCGCTTTTTCATGTCTTCTACCCACTCCACTTCCACCAGGCGCGATGCGCGGCGGAACTGCTGGGCTTCTTCTTTGCCTACGGTGAAGATGGTGTTGCCACGGTCGCTGGCAGTCTTGCGGCCAGCCGCATCGCCAGCGGCCTGGGTTTTGCCCAGCCAACCAGAAGTGGCCATGCCGGAATTATTGTCGATGACTTTTTTCAGGTCAGGGGGCAAGCTGTTGTACTTGGCTTTGTTCATGGCCATCACAAAGGTAGTGGTGTACAGCGCGCCACCAGCGGGGTCAAACTCGGCGTGGAACTTGGTGAGCTCTTGCACTTTGACGCTGGGCACTACTTCCCAAGGGATCACTGCGCCCTGGATGGTGCCTTTGCTCAATGCATCGGGGATTCCGGGCAAAGGCATGCCAACGGGCGTTGCGCCCAGACTGGCCAGCAGCTTGGTGACCACGCGGGTTGGGGCGCGCACTTTCAGGCCCTTCATGTCGGCAACGGATTTAACCGGCTTTTCCACCGTGTGGATCGCGCCCGGGCCGTGCACTTGCAGTGCTAACACCTGGACGTCTTTAAACTCGTCCGCTGCCACGGTTTGGAAATACTCCCAGTAGGCCTTGGAGGTGGCCTCGGCATTGGTCATGATGAAGGGCAGCTCAAACACTTCCACGCGGGGGAAGCGCCCTGCGGTGTTGCCGGGCAGGGTCCACACCACGTCTACCACGCCGTCGCGCGCCTGGTCAAACAGTTGAACGGGCGTGCCGCCCAGTTGCATGGCGGGGTAGGCTTCAAACTTGATGCGCCCACCGGACTCTTTCTCGACCTTGTCCATCCAGGCCTTGTGCATGTTCAGCCACACATTGGACTGCGGTGCCATGAAGGTGTGAAACTTGAGCGTGACGCTCTCTTGGGCCATGCTGGACAAGGCGGTGCTGCCCACTGCTGCGGCGAGGCCAGATTTGATAAGGGTGCGGCGTTGAACCATGTATAAAACTCCAAAAAAGTGGATGGATAAGAAGATAACGCAGGAGCGGCAAAAAGGTTGAGCGGGGTAACCCTGAAAATGCGGTTCTTTCGGAGTGCTACTTCATAAACTGCAGCACATACAGCGAAATAGAGGGCACAAAAAGCACCAAAAGCGCGCGCAGGGTGTCGGCAATCAAAAACGGCATCACGCCACGGTAGCTCTCGGCAATCGGCACGGCGTCGCGTTTGCCTTTGATCATGCCGTTCACCACGTACACATTCAGGCCCACGGGCGGTGCCAGCATGCCAAAACCCACCGTCATCAGCACCATGATGCCAAACCAGATGGCGGTGTACTCTTTGCTCATACCAAAGTCCAAGCCCATCACCATGGGGAAGAAGATGGGAATGGTCAGCAAAATCATTGACAACTCGTCCATCACCGCGCCCAGCACCACGTAAAACAGCATGATCGCGCCCACCACCATCACAGGCGACAAGCCCCATGATCCAACCACCTGCGCCAACTGCGCGGGCACTTGGGTGAGGGCCAGTGCAGAGTTCATCAGGTCAGCGCCCAGGAAGATCAAAAAGATCATGGCCGAGCTCTCCGCCGTGGCGTAGAAGCAGTTTTTAAACTTGTCCCAGGTCATCTCGCGTTTGAGCAAGGCTGCCACGAAGGTAGAAAACGCACCGACTGCCGCACCTTCGGTCGGCGTGAAGAAGCCGCCGTAGATGCCGCCAAACACGATGACGAAAATCACCGCAATCGGGCCAATGCCTTTAAGCGCTTCCAGAAAATTGGTGTTGGCTATTTTGTCTTGTTCGGGCGCGTGGCCTGGCACCACCCGCACATAGATACCAATAGCAACCATATAGCCCAGCATGGCGATGATGCCGGGCACCATGGCGGCGGCGAACAGCTTGGCAATGTTTTGCTCGGTCAAAATGGCGTAGATCACCAAGGGCACCGAAGGCGGTATCAGTATGCCCAGCGTGCCACCTGCGGCCAGGGTGCCGGTGGTGAGGCGGCCGGAGTAGCCGTGTTTGCGCATCTCGTCATAGGCCACATTGGTGATGGTGGCGGCAGTGGCCACCGATGAGCCGCAAATGGCGCCAAAGGCCGCGCAGGCTAGCACGGCGGCCATAGCCAGGCCACCTTTAAAGCGGCCCATCACGCCTGCGGCAAAAGCAAACAGCGCCTTGCTGATGCCGCCTTGCGTGGCAAAGTGGCCCATCAAGATAAACAGCGGGATGACTGACAGGTCGTAGCTGGCGAAGCGGGCGTAGGCTTGGTTGTTTAAAAAGTTGGCAAAGGGCGACCAGCCGGTTTGCGCCACGTAGCCAATACCGCCCGCAATGAACATGGTGATGGCGATAGGCACGCGCACGGCCATCAGCACCAGCATGATGCCGAAAATGGCCAGCGCCAGTTGGATCGGGCTCATACGGCAAGCTCCGGGTTATCTTCGGTAGCGTCCGGTGCAAAACCGAACAGCGCTTGGTGCAGGGCAATGAACACGGTCAGCGCCAAGGGTGGCACCATGGCGCCGTACACCACCCATTCAGGAAAGCCCAGCATCATGGTGCCGCTTTGCGTAGTCCAGGCGTTGAGCCCGCCCAAGATGGTGCGCCAGGTCATCAGCGCCATCACCAAGGCCAGTAGCAGCGCGCCGATACGCTCCATATTTTGTTGTGCGCGCTCGGAGGCTTTGGTGGTGAAAAAGTCCACCATGATGTTGCCGCGTTTAAACTGGCACCAAGGCATAAACAAGGCCACCGCTGCACCAGCGGCAGCACCCGACAGCTCGAAGTCGCCCACAATGGTTTTGCCAATCGTGTCGCGGCCAATCACGCTGACGACCGTCATCAAGGTGATGAAGATCAGCAGCAGACCGGCCAGAATGGCGCAGAGTTTGGCTAAGGTTTCTAGAATTTTCAAGCTAACTGTCCTTCGATGACGCAAAACCATGCTGCCTGGGTGGGCAGTAAGTACTATATATTTAGTAGCTGCTCCCGCGATATTCTATTGGGTTGCAGCACTAAATACCTTGTAGAAAAGCTTAAAGCACCTTGACGCGCAGCTCGGTCAGGCCGCCCACCATGCCGACCATGGTGTCGCCACTGACTACCGCGTTGACCCCGGCTGG
>JAYVDN010000192.1:0-2424 GCA_043749385.1 Polaromonas sp. | reverse complement strand
TGGTGCAGCGACACCCAGGTGGCACCGCCTGCGGTGTTGAGCAGGGCGTTGAGCAGGGGCCAGTCGCTCACGGCGTCTGAGCCGTCTTGCATGGCCTCGGTCTCGCGGTTGGGCGATGCCACCGAGCCGCTGTCCAAATGGTCGCGGCCAATCACGATGGGGGCTTTGAGCTCGCCGTTTTTCACCATCTCGTTAAAGGCCAGGCCTGCCAAATGCCGCTCGCCCAGGCCGATCCAGCAGATGCGTGCGGGCAGGCCCTGAAAGGCGATGCGCTCGCCTGCCATATCGAGCCAGCGGTGCAAGGCCTTTTTAGCCGGGAAAAGTTCTTTGAGTTTGGCATCGGTTTTGCGAATGTCTTCGGGGTCACCACTGAGCGCCACCCAGCGGAAAGGCCCTGTACCACTGCAAAACAGGGGGCGGATATAGGCGGGTACAAAGCCGGGGAAGTCAAAGGCGTTTTTCACGCCTGCATCAAAAGCCACCTGCCGGATGTTGTTGCCGTAGTCCACTGTAGGAATACCCATGGATTGAAAGTCCAGCATGGCTTGCACCTGCACGGCGCAGCCTTGGGTGGCGGCCGCACGCAGCGCGGCGTGCTGGGTATGGTCAGCCTGCGCGGACTGCCACTGCGCCACCGTCCAGCCGGGGGGCAGGTAGCCGTTGACCAGATCGTGCGCCGAGGTTTGGTCGGTGACCAGATGGGGTTGCATGCCGCCTGCTTTGGCGCGGCGCACCAGCTCGGGTAGCATTTCGGCGGCGTTGCCGCACACGCCCACCGAGATGGCTTTTTTCTCAGCCGTATAGCGCTGAATACGCGCCAGTGCGTCGTCCAAATCCGTCGCTTGCTCGTCCAGGTAGTTGGTTTTCAGGCGAAAGTCGATGCGGCTTTGCTGGCACTCGATGTGCAGAGAGCAGGCCCCGGCAAAGCTGGCCGCCAGTGGCTGCGCGCCACCCATGCCGCCCAGGCCCGCTGTCAAAATCCAGCGGCCCGCCCAGTCGCCGCCATAGTGCTGTCGCCCTGCCTCCATAAAGGTTTCGTAGGTGCCCTGCACAATGCCCTGCGTGCCAATGTAGATCCACGAGCCAGCCGTCATCTGGCCGTACATCATTAGGCCCTTGCGGTCGAGCTCGGAAAAATGCTCCCAAGTGGCCCATTTGGGCACCAGGTTGGAGTTGGCTATCAGCACGCGCGGCGCGTTGGCGTGGGTGCGAAACACGCCGACGGGTTTGCCAGACTGGATAAGCAGCGTCTCGTCGCTTTCCAGCTTGCGCAGTTGCACCAATATTTCTTCAAAACAATCCCAGTTGCGTGCTGCCTTGCCGATGCCGCCGTACACCACCAGGGCCATCGGGTTTTCAGCCACGGCGGGGTCCAGGTTGTTTTGCAGCATGCGGTAGGCGGCCTCGGTTTGCCAGCTTTTGCAGTGCAGGGTGGTGCCGGTGGGCGAGCGCACTTCGCGTGGCTGCGCTGCGGCTTGGGTGAAGGGTTGGATCAAGTTGCTCATAGTGCCCCGCGCAATAAAATACTTCAACATAATGTACTTGTACATACAAGTAAGGTCAAGTAAGATAAACCCTAGTTTTATTTGTAACCTCCATGCCCAAAACCGTGCCTGCTGTGCCCAGCCACAGCGCCGCTGCCCAGCATTTACCGCGTGCCCAGTACCAGAAAGTGAAAGACTATTTGGTGCAAGAGATGGAGCACGGCCGCTATATGCCCGGCGCGTTGATGCCGTCTGAGGCGGCCCTGGTGGCGCAGTTTGGCGTGAGCCGTATGACGGTAAACCGGGCTTTGCGTGAGCTGAACGACGCAGGCATGGTGAACCGGGTGCAAGGCGTGGGCACCTTTGCCGCGCCGATGAACCGTCTGTCCTCAAGTTTGACGATTCGGGATTTGCATGAAGAGATCGAGTCGCGTGGCCACCACCACCATGCTGTGGTGCATGTGCAGCGCGCGGAGACCGTGGCCAGCAGCTTGGCGCCCCGTATCGGCCTGCCCGAGGGCACAACGGTATTCCACACCTTGATCGTGCATTTTGACAACGGCGTGGCGCTGCAGTGCGAAGACCGTTATGTGAACCCCGCGCGCGCGCCGGGCTATTTGGACGTGGATTTCACGCAGATCACGCCCACCCAGTATTTGCTGCAAGTAGCGCCCCTGTGGCAGGCGCAGTATTCGATTGACGCTGCCGCACCAACCAAGAAAGAGGCGCGGCTACTGGGTATCGCCGCCACCGAGCCCTGCCTGATCGTGCAGCGGCGCACGGTAAGCCGCAACACGCCCATTACCTTTGCTCGCCTGGTGCACCCCGGTGGGCGCTACAGTTTGCAAGGGCAGTTCAAGCCATGACAGTATCTGTGATTCATGCTTTGCGAGTAGCGCCCCAACCCTGGCGCAATGGCGGCGGCAGCACCCGCGAGCTG
>JAYVDN010000191.1:0-1980 GCA_043749385.1 Polaromonas sp. | reverse complement strand
CAAAGCTGGCCTGGGTTAAAAAACGGGCCGCGTCGGCGGCGCTGGGCCTGTCGCTAACCGCGGGGGCGCCAGGTGCAGAACCGCCCGAGCCTGGCAGGCTTGCGCTGCTTACGGTGGTAATGGGTTCTGGGGGTGGGGCAGCGGTCGGCGGCGGCGTGCCGCCGTTACTGGCAACCCCGGGCGCGCTGCCACCACCGCCGCCGCAGGCAGCCAGAGCGGCTAGCGCAATGGTGGAAAGTGTTGCAGGTGCAAAGCTCTGGCTTGCAAGAGACGCATTGGACGTAGGTTGGTGAGCGCCGCTGAGAGCGACTGGCGCGTTGGGCTCTGTGTGCAACGACGCTGGCGTTACGTGAAGCACCGTGGATAAAATCTTTTCGTTGTGCATGGGATATGGTTATGTAACAGACCCCGTAATCCTCTCTGTTTCTCGGGTTTCCAGGGGTGGAAAACTTGTAACCCTGGCGTAAATTCATACGGAGACATGTTCTATGGCGTTCAACATGGACCGTCTCCGGCAAGCTGTCCCCCGGGCCTGTAATTCGTGCGCCTAGCAGTCGGGCTGACCCGGCTATAAATTCCAAAATGATGCTCGTTGAAATTCCATTTTTTATGCCTAATAGGCCTGTAGACCAATAAAATATCGCGGGAGAAGCTATATAATTAATAGCGCTTATTTTCAGGCGTTGAATCAGCAGAGATGCATTCAGAGGGGCTAAAAAACCTAGGCTCCCTTTCGAAGCGCCTGCTAAGTGCACATCGTCATCGCTGTAGCAGTACAAACCCTCATAAGACACTTTCACATTACACGCTAAGTACTTGCAATACATAGACTTTTTTTATATCAACTGTGTGCAATACCAGTTCTAAGTCTTTGATTTCATTGAACTTTTTTACAGTTCACCCCTTGTAAGTGCATAGATTCCTGCTACAGTGGTAAATAGTGCAAAAAAGTGGCTATCTTTATCCAGTTTTAGCATTTTTGACAGAAAACCATGTTTCAAGGCGCATCCGCACTCCATCTCGACGCAAAAGGCAGACTCTCGGTTCCCACGCGGCACCGGGAAGTACTGAGCGCGACTGCGGCTGGCTGCCTGACCATCACGCGCCATCCCGAAGGTTGCTTGATGATTTTCCCGCGTCCGGAGTGGGAGAAATTTCGCGAGCGCATCGCCCAGGTGCCGATGTCTGCACAATGGGTCAAACGCATATTTTTGGGCAACGCCATGGACGTGGAAATGGACGGTACGGGCCGCATTCTCGTCTCGCCTGAACTGCGCAGCGCCGCTGGCATCACCAAAGATACCGTGATGCTGGGCATGGGTGAGTATTTCGAGCTGTGGGACAAGGCGACCTACGACGCGAAAGAGGCCGATGCACTGGCCAAAGAGGTCCCCGAAGCCTTCAAGGACTTCTCCTTCTAACGGGCATACGGTGAACACAGCATGGCATCACACCACTGTCTTGTTAAGCGAAGCGGTCGATGCACTGCTCACTACAACAGACGGTCACTATATCGACGCAACTTTTGGTCGTGGTGGGCACTCACGCCTGATCCTCTCGCGCCTGGCTGCACAGGGCCGCCTCACTGCCTTCGACAAAGACCTGGAAGCCTTGGCCGAGGCGCAGACGATCACCGATCCACGCTTTGCGATTCGGCACGAGGGCTTCCAGGCAATCAGCCAACTGCCCCCCGCCAGCGCGCAAGGCGTGCTGATGGACCTGGGCATCAGCAGCCCGCAGATCGACAACCC
Source organism: Polaromonas sp. (assembly GCA_043749385.1). Taxonomy (GTDB): domain Bacteria; phylum Pseudomonadota; class Gammaproteobacteria; order Burkholderiales; family Burkholderiaceae_C; genus JAAFIP01. The sequence continues at coordinate 229 of JAYVDN010000191.1, read as the reverse complement.
AGCGCGCGGCTTTTCGTTTCGCGGCGATGGCCCGCTGGACATGCGCATGGACACCACACGCGGCCAGAGCGTCGCCCAATGGCTGGAGACCGCGGAAGAATTGCACATCAAGGAGATCATTCGTGACTATGGCGAAGAACGGTTTGCTGGGGCCATTGCAAAGGCGATTGTCGCGCGCCGACAAGAACGGGGCCCTCTTCTCACCACCCTCGAGTTGGCCACACTCGTG
>JAYVDN010000190.1:0-3404 GCA_043749385.1 Polaromonas sp. | reverse complement strand
GGCAAAGTGTTTGCCACACTGAACGCTGTGTTTATCGGCAACAGCCCAGAGACGATAGTGACCCAGGTGCTGGCCGAGCAGCTGTGTGTGCCGCCCTCCGACATCGTGGTGGGCTATGCGGATACGCATTCAGGCTTTAACGGTGTGGGGCCGCAAGGCAGCCGGTTTACCACGATGATCACCGGGGCCTGCGTGAGCGCCAGCTACAAGATCAAGGCGAAACTAAAACTTCTGGCGGGCCATCTGCTGGAGGCCAGTGTGGACAGCTTGGAGCTGCGCAATGGGGCGGTGGGCATCAAAGGCTCCGAGCGCCAGGTGGCGATTGCCGACATCGCCATGCAGGCCAATTTTTTCAGGCTGAATTTTCCAGACAAACCAGAGTTCGATAGCGGCCTGGAGACTACGGCCGTGTATGACCATCCGATTTCTACACTGCCGCACCCAGAGCGCAAGCACTTGGGCGTGTTCTACCCCATGATGGGCCATGTGTGCCATATTGCGGTGGTGGAGGTGAACCCGCAGACGGGCAAGGTGAGCATTCTGGACTACGCGGCTGTGCACGACAACGGCACCATCGTCAACCCGCAAACCCTGGGCGGGCAGGTGCTGGGCGGCACAGCCAACGGCATTGGCACCACGCTGCTGGAGGAATTTATCTACGACGAAACGGGGCAGTTCCTCAACCCGAATTTTGCAGAATTTTCTCTGCCTTCTGCTTACGAGATGCCCGCCAATCTCAAGATCGGGCATGTGGAAACGCCGTCGCCCTACTCAGAGTACGGTGTCAAAGGCGGTGGCGAGGGTGGGCGCTTGGGTGCACCATCCGCGCTCACGTCGGCGATTGAAGACGCCTTGCGCGCCTACGGCGTGAAGATCCACACCATCCCGGTGCGGCCCAGCAAACTGCGCGAGCTGATTCGAGCTACACACACCTGACCTAACCTGAACACCCGGCGCGTCTGGGATGGCTTGGGCACGCGTAAACTACCAGTACCACTCCAGCCTGAATGCACTATGCCCACCACCCAGAAGAAGCCAGCGTCCCTATTGAATGCAAGGATAGAAGTCAGCAAAAGAAAACCCAGCGCCAACCCCGTGGGGCGGCCTACGGGCCGGGACCCTGAGCACACGCGAGTGGCCATTTTGGACACCGCAGAGGCGCTTTTCAGTGAGCTGGGTTACGAGGGCAGCTCTATCAGAGACATTGCATTGGGCTGCAATGTGCAGGCCGCTGTGGTTGGCTATCATTTTGGGACCAAGGTGGAGCTGTTCAATGCCGTAGTTGGCAGGCGCGCGCTGATCGTCAACGATGCCAGAAGGCAGGCTTTGGATGCGCAACTTTTACTTGACAAAAAATCCCCCGTGGCGGTTGACCGGTTGATTCACATGTATGCAGCCCCCTTGTTGGAAGCCACCAGCCACGGCGAGCCTGGCTGGCGCAATTTTGCCAGCTTGATGGGGCGGCTGGCCAACTCGCCGCGTGGTACCGAGATGATCAATCTGCATTTCAGCGAGGTCGCATCGCTGTACATAGACCAGTTCAGGCGCTCGCTGCCCTCGGTGCCTGAGGGCCGCCTGATTGATGGATTTTTGTACATGGTATCGGCCATGCTGTTTGTGTGCGCCGACACGGGCCGCTGGGAGGCCATGGCACAAAGCGGGCAGGGTGCGCACCGTGATTCGCAGGCCATTTTGGACGACTTGGTGCCGTTTGTAGCGGGCGGTTTTAAAGCACTTCTCAACAACAAGTAGCGCCATGAACCTGAACGGCCAAAGAACCATCCACGCCACCGTCGCGCAAACCTGGGCCGGGCTGAACGACCCGCAAGTTTTGCAGCAATGCATCACCGGGTGTGAATCTATTGAGGCCGACGGGCCTGACAGGTACAAAGTTTTGTTGGCTCTGAAGGTCGGCCCTGTCAGCGCCCGCTTTACCGGGCAACTTCGCCTGGAAGACATAGAGCCCTTGGAGTCCTACAAAATCCTCTTCGAAGGCCAGGGCGGCACGGCGGGCTTTGGCAAAGGGCAGGCTACTGTGAGCTTGCAAGCCGTGGATGGCGCCACGCGCTTGACTTACACGTCGCAGGCAAATGTGGGCGGCAAGTTGGCGCAGGTGGGCTCTCGTTTGATTGATTCAGTGGCGGCTAAAGTGGCGGATGATTTTTTCAAATCGTTTGAGATGCGGATGCAAAAACAGCATGCAGTTGACTTGCCCACTGAAGCGTTGCAGCCTCCATCTGAGGGCGGTGAATCTCAAGCTCAACGCGCTGGCATCAGCACCGTATGGCGCATGGCCTTGGCTGTGGGCATCGCAGGTGTCGCCCTGGTTGCAGGGTATTTTCTTAAGCCATAGAAAATTGCGATATGCACACAGTGGCATAGAAATCAAAATTTACAGGAGCTATCCCCCATGAGCAAAGTCATCATCACCTGCGCCGTCACCGGCGCCATCCACACGCCCTCAATGTCACCGTATTTACCAGTGACACCCGAGGAAATCATCGAAGCATCGGTAGGCGCAGCCGAGGCGGGCGCGGCCATCATCCACCTGCATGCGCGTGACCCGGTAACGGGCAAGCCCGACCAAAGCCCTGAGGCCTTCGCCAAGTTTTTGCCGCAGATCAAGGCGCGCACGAATGCGGTGATCAACCTCACCAGCGGTGGTTCACCCTTCATGACAATTGAAGAGCGCATTCAGCCCTCGATGAAGTTTGCCCCCGAGGTGGCCTCGCTGAACATGGGCTCGGTCAACTTTGCCCTGTTCCCCATGCTGGAGCGTTTCCCCAACCTCAAACACGACTGGGAACGCCAGCACTTGGAGAACAGCCGCGACCTGATCTTTCGCAATACCTTCAAAGACATTGAATACGCCTTGGCATCCTGCGCCGCTAACGACACGCGCTTTGAGTTTGAGTGCTACGACATAGGCCATCTGTACAACCTGGCGCATTTTGCCGAGCGCGGCTTGGTCAAGGCCCCGTTTTTTGTGCAGTCGGTGTTCGGCATCTTGGGCGGTATTGGCACCCACCCGGAAGACGTGGCCCATATGCGGCGCACGGCAGACCGCTTGTTTGGCAAAGACTACCAATGGTCGGTGCTGGGCGCAGGCAAGCACCAAATGCGCATCGCCGCCATGAGCGCCTCCATGGGCGGCAATGTGCGCGTGGGCCTGGAAGACAGCCTGTGGCTGGGCAAAGGCACACTTGCCAAAAGCAATGCCGACCAGGTGCGCAATGTACGCGGCATCATTGAAGGCCTGGGGCTGGAGATTGCTACGCCTGATGAGGCCCGGCAGATTTTGCAGCTCAAGGGGGCTGACAAGGTGAAGTTTTAATCTCTTGCCGACTGGTTGGCATTATGTTCACCGCTGTTTTCGCTATGACCGTCTTGGGTTTGGCTGATTC
>JAYVDN010000189.1:0-1555 GCA_043749385.1 Polaromonas sp. | reverse complement strand
GTAGATACTGCGGGGCCATTGCTGGCAGTGCCGCAGGCAGGCGTGGCGCATGTGATGCGTATTGCGCAAGAGTGCCTGGCCAACGTGTTGATGCATTCGCAGGCCAAAACGGTACGGGTGATATGCCGTTACGAGCTTGCCCCGTCTCGCATGCTGCTGGAGGTGCAGGACGATGGTATCGGGATGGTGCAAGAGGATGATGGCGCCTGGATCGGCAAAGGCTTGCCAGGCATGCGCGAACGAGCCCACAGCCTGGGTGCAAAACTGGAGATTGACACTAAGAGGGGCGCTGGGATGCGGGTACGCTTGCAAGTGCCTGTGCGCAGGTAAACGCGCTGGCCCAGGCCCATTGAAAGTTGTAGCCTCCCAGCCAGCCCGTCACGTCCACCACCTCGCCGATAAAGTACAAGCCCGGAGATTTTTGGCTCTCCATGGTTTGGCCTGACAGCTCGCGGGTGTCTACGCCGCCCGCAGTCACCTCTGCTTTTTTGTAGCCCTCGGAGCCGCTGGGAGTGATCTGCCAGCGCTGCAGGCTCTCGGCCAAGGCCATGAGGGCTTTGTCTGTGGCCTCGTTGATGGGGCGTTGCCAAGCGCTGTCACGCGCTGTCCATGTGTCGGCCAGCCTTGCTGGAAAAGGGGTGTCGGGGGTAGACAGGCTGGCGGCAAGTTCGTTGGCAATGAGTTTGCGTGAGCGGGTTTTGCCCGCCATCAACGCGCTGCCTACATCGTGTGCGGGGGTGAGGTTAATGCGGATCGGTGTCTGCTCTCGCCAGTAGCTGGATATTTGCAGCACCGCAGGGCCGGACAGGCCCCGGTGGGTGAACAGCAGGTCTTCGTCGAATTTCCCTTTGGTTTTGCCCTCACCCGTCTCAATTTGCACGGGCAGTGACAGCCCCGCCAAAGCCACATACGGTGCCCACTGCTGCTCGTCAAAAGTGAGCGGCACCAACGCAGGGCGCAGTGGCACGATACGGTGGCCAAACTGCTGGGCCAGGCGCTGGCCAAAGTCGGTCGCGCCGATCTTGGGAATGCTCAAACCGCCCGTGGCAATCACCACGTTGCGTGCCTGCACGGTACCACGGTCACTATGTATTTCGTAGCTGCTCCCGCGATATTCTATTGGGCTAGCGGCCTGTTCGATGTCTATTTTTTGCACAGAATGCACTTTGCAAGGCTGCCAGCGCTCCACATTGCCTGCGGCGCATTCGACCAGCAGCATGGCAATCAAATCTTCCGCCGAGCGGTCGCAAAACAACTGGCCTTTGTGCTTTTCGTGCCAGGCAATGCCGTGCTTGTGCATCAGCGCCAAAAAGTCTTGCGGTGTGTAGCGCGACAGCGCGCTGCGGCAAAAGCGCGGATTCTCACTGATAAAGTGCTTGTCGGGCGCGCGCACGTCCAAGTCGCGGTTGGTAAAGTTGGCCCTTCCGCCGCCGGAGATGCGGATTTTCTCGGCTACTTTCTCTGCGTGGTCAATCAGCAATACCTTGAGCCCGCGCTGGCCTGCTATGCCCGCACAAAACAAGCCCGCTGCGCCTGCGCCGATGATGACTACGTC
>JAYVDN010000188.1:0-2747 GCA_043749385.1 Polaromonas sp. | reverse complement strand
CCCAGGTTTCATGCGCCTTGCAGGGCGATGAGCTACAAATTGACGATCCAGTCAGCTCTAAGCAGTTGATTTTGTTCGACTTTTGACCGGACGGCAGTGCTAGAAAATAGGGTTTTAGGCCAATAAATAATAGCATAAGCAGCTACTAAAATAGTAGTGCCAATATCCCGAAAACCACTTTTATTGAATTACTCCCAACGCGGAATCGCATCGTCCTTGAGTTGCCCACGCAGCGCGGCGTAGTCGGGCATGATGGATTCCACGGTGCTCCAAAAAAGGGGGCTGTGGTTTGAGCGCAAGCTCAAGCGCAGTTTGGACTGCGTGGGGCGCTTGCCTCTTTAAAATCACTGTGTATTCGACTGTATACGCCTCTAGCCCAATAGAATATCGCGGGAGCAGCTACTGAATACATAGTGACTAGATGTTCAACATCAAGCCGCTTTTCACCTCACCCAGCGCCACATAGCTGGTAAATTTGGCCACGTTGTCGTGGCTTACCAGCGCCTCTCGGGTGAACTGCTCGTACCCTGCCATGCTGGCCACGCGCACTACCAAGATAAAGTCTGTGAGCCCTGTGGTGTACCAGCACTGCTGCACCTCGGGCCTTGCGCGCATCGCGGCTTTGAACGCGTCGATTTACTGCAGCGTTTCGCGCTCAATGTCGACATGCACCACCACGGTGACGCGGTGATCACGCCCGTCTCGCGCATGCGCTTGATGCGGCGCTGCACGGCGGCGGCTGACAGGCCAATCTCGTCGCCAATGGCCTGCGCAGGCAGGCGTGTATCGCGCTGGTAGCGGGCGAGGATGCGGCGGTCTAGCGCGTCAATGGTGTCGGCGATGGCGTGGCTAGCAGTGGATGCAGCGTGCGTGGCAGGAGGTTTGCAAAATGTCATGCCTGCTATTTTGCAGCGAAACCGCAGTCAAAGCCCCCGAAATGCCGCGTAGCGCACCACGACTGCGGTGACACTGTTTGTATGCACGACCCATTTCCCCAGCATCGCCTGTCGCTCGCCCACATTGCACGCAGTGCGCAGGTGATACCGCCAGAGTTTTTAAACTCGCCGCAGTACAACTGCGAGCCGCTGAGTGAAGCGCTGGGCTGCCAGCTCACCATCAAGCTGGACTTTGCCAACCCGATTCGCAGTTTCAAGGGGCGCGGGGCCAGCTTTTTTGTCAGTGAAATGCAGCGGCGCGGCGACAAGCGAGCCATTGTTTGCGCCAGCGCGGGTAACTGGGGCCAAGCCATGGCTTATGTTTGCAGGTCTTACGGTTTGCCCATCACCATCTACGCATCTGTCAAGGCCAACCCGCTTAAGGTAGAGCGTATGAAGGCACTAGGCGCTGAGGTGCGGCAAGAGGGCATTGACTTTGATTCAGCCAAAGACGCTGCCAAGGCGTATGCAAAGCGTATCAACGGATGGATGGTGGAAGATGGCCTGGAAGCGGAGATCAGCGAGGGCCACGGCACGATTGCCATGGAACTGCTGGCGAACGGCGGCAAAGACGCTGCGACTTTTGACGCCGTCACCATCCCGCTGGGCAACGGTGCGATGCTTAACGGCATGGCGCGTTGGCTCAAAGCTGCCTCGCCTGCGACCAGTGTGTTGGGCGTTTGCGCGTCCAATGCGCCGTCCATGGAACAGTCTTGGCGGCAGCGCACTGTTATAGAAACACCTACTGCCGACACCCTGGCCGACGGTATAGCTGTGCGTGTGCCGATACCCGAAGCGGTGCACGATATGCAGGGCTTGGTGGACGATGTGCTGCTGATTGACGAGGCACACATTTTGCATGCCATGCGCTTGGTGTACCAGCACGCAGGCCTCATGCTAGAGCCCGCAGGTGCGGTAGGTGTAGCAGCCATCGTGGCGCACCGCGCGCAGTTTGCGGGCAAGAGCGTGGCCACCGTGCTGTGCGGCAGCAATGTGCAGCCAGAGTTTTTTCAATCCATTCTTTAACGAACCACCATCAGTAACCACTATGCCGACCTTCCAACGCCTTCACACCAGCGCCCGCTACAGCGAGGTAAGTGTGCACAACGGCACCGTGTACCTGGCAGGGCAAGTGGCCAGCAACACCGCACAGAACACCCGCGAGCAAACTGCCGAGATTTTGTCTGCCATCGACAAGCTGTTGGCGCAGGCGGGGAGCAGCAAGGCTCATATTTTGATGGCCACCATTTATCTGGCGGATATGGCAGACTATGCTGGCATGAACGCAGCATGGGATGCGTGGGTAGCGCCCGGGCACACCCCGTGCCGAGCCACGCTGAACGCCAAGCCTGCCAAGCCTGAATGGAAAGTTGAGATTATCGTGACGGCTGCAGTAGCGGCTTAACTTATCCGCGACAAGGCGCGCCGCTACTCCCAACGCGGAATCGCATTGTCCTTCAACTGCCCGCGCAGCGCGGCGTAGTCGGGCATGATGGATTCGACCGTGCTCCAAAAGCGCGGGCTGTGGTCCATCACGCGCAGGTGGGAGAGCTCATGCACCACCACGTAGTCGATCACGCTCATTTTGAAATGCACCAAGCGCCAGTTCAGGCGGATGCTTCCATCAGACTTTGCAGTGCCCCAGCGGGTGCCTGCACTGCTCAGACTCAGCTTGGTCCACTGCACTTTGAGTTGTGGCGCGTAGAGGTTTAAGCGTTCTTCAAAGATGCGTTTGGCCTGGCGCATGAGCCAGGCTTGCACGGCATCGCGAATGCGCTCGGGCGCGGCATCTTGTGGCAGGCTGATGTGCAG
>JAYVDN010000187.1:0-6022 GCA_043749385.1 Polaromonas sp. | reverse complement strand
CTTCGCGGTAAGCATCTGCAGTGCTTCGAGCCCGGGGCTCTGATCGGGTGGCATAGGCACTGGGCCAACGCCGTGCGCTTAGTGTTCTCTGAGGGTTCTCGCACGCTTGGTTACTATATATTTAGGAGCTGCTCCCGCAATATTTCATTGGGCTAGAGCTTGATTTGTACATTAAAAATGCCTCTAAGCAGCTTCGTTTGACGACGTTGGACGATCTAAACGAGTTAAAAACGACTTTCAACCGTTAAGCCTCAATCCAAGCCCCTCGGCCCACCATAGAATCAATCGCGCTCGGCGACCTCCGCGCGGGCCACTCCAGTCAACCCTTAAAATGGGCGACATTAGAAACGGATCAAACCATGATTAAGCTTGGATTTACATTGTGCGCGTCAGTGTTGGTATTAGTTGCATGTGCGTCTGCCGACATCGTCCCGATGGGAATTGACACGTACATGATCTCTCAGACTTCTGCAGGAGGAATTTTCACCAACATGGGGACGTTGAAGTCCGAGGTGATTCAACGCGCCAACTCGTTTGCGGAAAGCAAAGGTAAAGTTGCGATCCCAGTCGCGGCGAGAGAGCAACCGCCGTACCCAGGTCGTATGCCTAACTTTGAGTACCAGTTTAAGCTCGTCGATCGAAATGATCCGCGCGCCACTGGCGGAGGACTTATCAAGACACCGGACATGGTTATTGAAAATCGCGGGCAGGCGCCAAGCGTTGTAGTAAATCTGCCAAACAAAGAGCCGGGTAAATCGCCGGATGTATACACGGAGCTTCTGAAGTTGGATGACCTTCGCAAGAAAGGAATCATTACTGAAGCAGAGTTTGAGGCTCAGAAGAAGCGGCTTCTTGAGACGCGATAGCGGAAGTCAGGTTCTAGATTTTTACTGTTGAACAAGGCTTGGCGCGGCCTGCCGTCGGTTCCGCCTCACCTCGAAAGTTAGAACCGCCCATCCAACTGATTTCAACGCCACCACCATGAACACCATTCACTCACTTTTCGCACACAAGGCCTGGGCCAACAACGAGTTGTTTAGTCTGTTGGCTACGGTTCCCGTGCAGCAGCATGCGTCGGCAATCCACACTGCCACTCGAACGCTCAATCACATCTTTGTGGTAGACCGCATTTTCCAAGCGCATTTGCAGGGAGCGCAGCACGGGTACACAGCTACGAATACGGAGGCAACACCTGAGCTGGGTGAGCTTGAGTTTTCGGTGGCTGAAACGGATGCCTGGTTTGTCAACTACGCGGCTACGGCGACGGCGGTGCAACTGGGCGAGAAGATTGCGTTTCGTTTTACCGATGGTGACCATGGCAGCATGACCCGGGAGGAAATGCTGCTGCACGTCATCACGCATGGTGCGTACCACCGTGGCAATGTGGGCCAAGTACTCAAGTCCATATCAGTTGCGCCTCCCCGTGACCTTTACACCAAGTTTCTGCATGTGAGCGAGCCGGTGCGCAGGCAGGCTTAAGCATGTTCCCCGAAGGGGCCGCCGTCCGGGGCGCATAGGAATGTAGCGCGGTCTGGTGCACGGGGACACGGTGGCGCGGCGAAGCTACAGAGCATTGCGAGTCAATAAGCTTGGCCCGGTGAAACCATTAAAGTGCTGCAAGTGTCACCCAAAGGATGGGGAGACTTTGTCTCATTCACGTATTCGTACAATCCGTCCATACCCCTGACAACCCAAGACACATGCTACCCCAACCCGCCCCCCTGACCCGCGCGATGCGCGAGCTGATTGACCGCATGCAACTGGCCGGGCACGCGCCGCTGCACCAGCTTAGCGCGCAGGAGGCTCGGACCAATTACGCCAAGGGTTGCAATATTCTGGAGGTGCCCAAAGCCATTCTGGAGCGGGTGCAAGCGCTGCAAGTGCCTACGCGTGATGGCGCAGCGATGGCCGCGCGCCTGTACGCCCCTTCGCATGCGGTGCTGCCCGTGTTGCTGTATTTGCATGGCGGCGGCTTCACCATTGGCAGCATCGATACCCACGACACCTTGTGCCGCGAGCTGGCCCGCTTGTCGGGCGCGGCTGTTGTGTCGCTGGACTACCGGCTGGCACCCGAGGCCCAGTTTCCCAGCGCAGTGAACGACGCCTGGGACGGTATGCAGTGGCTGCGCGGGCAGGGCGCTGCGCTGGGCCTGGACACCACCAGCATCGCAGTGGGTGGCGATAGTGCAGGCGGCACCTTGGCCGTCGTCTGCGCTTTGATGTCCCGCGACGCAGGCCTGCCGCTGGCCCTGCAATTGCTGTTCTACCCCGGCTGCGCGGCCTATGCCGACACGCCCTCGCACCGCACCTATGCCCATGGCTATGTGCTTGACGCAGCCAACATCGACTTCTTTTTTAACCAGTACATACCCGACAAAGCCCAGCGCAGCGACTGGCGCTTTGCGCCGCTGAACGCGGCTGACCACAGCGGCCTGGCCCGGGCTTGGATAGGCTTGGCCGAGTGCGACCCCTTGGTAGACGACGGCATTGCTTACGGCGACCTGCTGCGGGCAGCGGGTGTGGCCGTGGATCTGGAGATTTACCGAGGCGTAACCCACGAGTTCATTAAAATGGGCCGCACCATCCCCGAAGCCAAGCAGGCCCACCAGCATGCCGCCACCGCCCTGCGCCAAGCCCTGTGGCCCTGACACCCTGTAACCTGACACCCCGTAACCTGACACCCCGTAACCTGACCTCCTACAACCTGTAACCTGAACCGCCAATGCCCGATCTTCAACGCCAAGATTACCGCCTCATCCACCGCCTGCGCGTGCGCTGGGCCGAGGTAGACATGCAAAAAATTGTCTTCAACGGCCATTATTTGATGTACTTTGACACCGCCATGGCCGACTATTGGCGCGCGCTGGCCGTGCCCTACGAAGCCGCCATGCACCATCTGGGTGGCGACTTGTTTGTGAAAAAAGCCGCGCTGGAATACCACGCCTCAGCCCGCTACGACGACGTGCTGGACGTGGGGCTGAAATGCACGCGCCTGGGCAATTCGTCCATTGCCTTTACCTGCGGCGTCTTTCAGGGCGACAAGCGGTTAGTGGGCTGCGAGCTGATTTATGTGTACGCCGACCCGGCTACCCAAACCTCGCGCCCGGTGCCCCAGGCGCTGCGCGACCTGTTCACCAGTTTTGAAGCAGGCGAGGCCATGACCCGGCTGGAGCAGGGCAACTGGCAAACACTGGGCCAGGACGCAGGCCGCGTGCGCAAAGAGGTGTTTGTACACGAGCAGGGCATACCCGAGAGCGAAGAGTGGGACGCGCAAGACGCCACCGCCGTGCATGCCGTCGTCTACAACCGATTGGACATGCCGCTGGCGACCGGCAGGCTGCTGGTGGCCGGGCAAGAGCACAACCAACGGGTGGCCAAAATAGGCCGCATGGCCACCCAGCGCGTGCTGCGCGGCACTGGCTTGGGCCGAACGGTGCTGGACGCTTTGGTGCACAGCGCAGCCGCGCGCGGCGACCACGAGGTGGTGTTGCACGCCCAGCGCAGCGCCGCTGCGTTCTACGCCAAAGCCGGTTTCACTGAGCAAGGCGCGCCTTTTGACGAGGTGGGGATACCGCATATTGAAATGGGCAAGCTGGTAACTATGTAACCCGGCTGCGTAACCGAAACACCTGACCTCAAAAAGTAACTTAGACCGCGTCATTGCGCAGGGTAATTCTTTGGTACTGCCTAGATCTGAAAAGGCTGCTAAACCAGCGACAATAGGCGGTTAACCTCCATTTAAGTGCTGCGCCTCTCGGGTGCGGCCCCACATTGCACGTATGGCCAAGAAAAAACGCAACACCTCTGCCAAGATCGACTCCGCCGGCGCTTCTGGCGCGGCCACCGCATCGTGGGCTGAGCAAAAAGCTTCCAACCCGCCGCAAAGCACTTTTCAAAGTGCCGCCCAAGCCGTAGGCAAAGCCAGCTCCAAGCTGTTAGCCCTGCCTGCCGAGCTGGGCAGCGGCGACTGGACCGCCATTATTCTGGCGATGATGTTTTTCTTCACACCCACTTTGGGTGTACCCAACGAGCTGATGCTGCAAGACACGCTCAAATCCATCATCGTGTCTTTTATGAGCCTGGGCGCAGCCCTGCTGCTATTCTGGTCGCAACGCAACCGCCGCGAGGCGTTTCGCTGGCACGCCATCATTTGGCTGCCCGTCTTGCTATGCGCTTATGCTCTGGGCAGCATGGCGTGGTCGCATACCTATCTGGCCGGTGTGGAGGCGATTCGCTGGTTTGTTTTTGCCCTCATCATCTGGCTCACGCTGAACTGCCTGTCTCGCGAGCGCTTTCCCATGTTGGCATGGGGTGTGCATCTGGGCGCTTTGGGTGTGGTACTGCTCGGGGCCTCGCAGTTTTGGTTTGATAACCGCTTTATTCCCCAAGGGCCAGCGCCAGCAGCCACCTTTGTAAACCGTAACTTTGCGGCCGAATTCGTGGTTTGCACTATACCGTTTTCAGCCTATTTGGTGTTCAATGAACGCAAAACAGCGATTCTGGCGTTTTTAGCTTCCACCGCTGCATTCCATCTGGTGTTTTTGATGATGTGCGGTACACGCTCTGCGTTAGTGGCAGCTTTTGTAGCGTTGCCATTGATCGCCGCTATGGCTTGGCTGTACCGTGGAAAACTCAGCATGTCCACCTGGCTCAGCGGCCAGCGCATTGTGTGCATTGGCCTGTTCATCGCCACCATTGTGGGCCTGGGTTTGTTCAAAAGCACTTTGCCCAACCCCGACTTTACGGGCAAAAATGCCTTTGAACGCGGCTTTGCCAGAGCGTCGCAAATCCAGCTCGACGACAACACCTTCAATGTGCGTAAAGTCATGTGGGCTGCCAGCCAGCGCATGATCCAGCTGCGGCCGTTGACAGGCGTAGGCGCGGGCGCTTGGGAGGTGGACCTGCCGCTGTACCAGCTAGAAGGCTCCCAACTAGAGACCGACTACTACGCACACAACGAGTTTTTGCAGCTGCTGGCAGAGTTTGGCTTGGTCGGTTGGATATTCTTGCTGGGTATGACGGCCTACAGCTTCAAGGCAGCGTGGCGTACCCTGCGTGACCGCTCGCCCGAGGGGCTGAACGAAGCGCCCATACGAGCGGTAGCCTTAATCAGTTTGCTGGCTTTGATGATTGTCAGCAATATTGGATTCCCGTGGCGCCTGGCCGCTACGGGGGCGATGTTTGCCATGTGCTTGGGTGTGCTGGCGGCGTCGGATGCGCGATTGGCGGTGCGGGGCATTTTGGCTACGTCGCGCCTACCTTGGCGCCCGGCGTTTTCTCAGGCCGCTGCCGTGGCGACCATGGCTTGCCTGGCGCTGGCCGCCTACATTACCCAGCAAGCCGCAGAAAGCGAACATAAAATTGTCTCCGCTGTCAAAATGGCCCTGACCATCTCGCAGAGTGGTAACCCCAACAGCCCGAAAAACGAGAAAGCCAAGGCCGACATGCTGCAACTGATGCGTGAAGGTGTTGCCATTAACCCGCACTACCGCAAGATCACGCCCATGCTGGGCGATGAGCTGGCCAAGTGGGGCGACTGGAAGAACGCCGTGTGGGTGTGGGAAAGCGTGGTGGGCTCGCGCCCCTATGTGGTGGCCATGATGAGCAATATTGCCCGTGGCAAGGCGCAGATAGGCGATATACCAGGAGCACTGAAATTTTTAGAGAAAGCCAAGAAGATCCAACCCAAAGCCGTTAGCGTCCGTTCGCTGGAAGTCATTTTGCTAAGCCGCAGTGCCAGAGAGGACGAAGCCTTGGTGCTGGCCAAACAAGCCTTTGCTGACAACACGCTGGACATCGACATGATGAACGCGGGGCATATCTTGGGCGTGCGTGCAAATGACTTCAAGTTTGCAGTGCAGGCGCTGGAGACTCGCAACAAAGCCTACCCTGACCAAAAAGTGGACGGTTTGCTCAAGATTGCAGGCATCGAGCTGAATTACGTCAAAGACGAGGCCAAGGCGCTTGCCGCCTTCCGCGAGGCGTACGCAGCCTCTGGCAAGTCACCCCAAGTGCTTGCTCA
>JAYVDN010000186.1:0-10851 GCA_043749385.1 Polaromonas sp. | reverse complement strand
CTGACCAAAGGTTACCGTACCCGTAACAACAAACGCACGCAAGTCATGATCGTCTCGCGTCGTAAGAAATAAAGGGGAACCACCATGACACGTTCCTTGAAAAAAGGCCCGTTTGTTGACCATCACCTGATGGCCAAGGTTGACAAAGCGATTGCCACCAAAGACAAAAAGCCAGTGAAAACCTGGTCCCGTCGCTCGATGATCCTGCCCGATTTTATCGGCCTGACCATCGCAGTGCACAACGGCAAACAGCACATTCCTGTGTACGTGACCGACCAGATGGTTGGCCACAAACTGGGTGAGTTTGCCCTGACCCGCACTTTTAAAGGCCACCCGGCCGATAAAAAAGTGGTGAAGAAGTAAGGAGCCGCACATGGAAACTAAAGCATCTCTGCGCGGTGTGCGCCTATCGGTCGACAAAGGCCGTTTGGTAGCTGACCTGATTCGCGGCAAAAAAGTGGACCAAGCCCTCAACATTCTCAATTTCACGCAGAAAAAAGCTGCTGGCATTGTGAAGAAGGTGGTCGAGTCTGCTATCGCCAACGCTGAACACAACGACGGCGCTGATATTGACGATTTGTCGGTGAAAACCATCTACGTCGAACAAGGCACCACGCTCAAGCGTTTTACCGCCAACGCCAAAGGCCGCGGCAACCGTATCAGCAAGCCTACCTGCCACATCTATGTGGTTGTTGGTAACTGAAAGGACTGAAATACTATGGGACAAAAAATCCACCCAACCGGTTTCCGTCTGTCGGTGAGCCGTAATTGGTCGAGCCGTTGGTACGCCAACAACAATGACTTCGCTGGCATGCTGGCCGAAGACATCAAGGTGCGCGAGTACCTCAAAGCCAAGCTGAAAAATGCTTCCGTATCACGCGTGTTGATCGAGCGTCCTGCCAAGAATGCACGTATCACGATTTACTCGGCACGTCCGGGCGTCGTGATCGGCAAAAAAGGCGAAGACATCGAGAACTTGAAGCGCGATTTGGCTGCCAAGTTGGGCGTGCCAGTGGCAGTGAACATCGAAGAAGTGCGCAAGCCCGAAATCGATGCCAAGCTGATCGCTGACAGCATCACCCAGCAGCTGGAAAAACGCATCATGTTCCGCCGTGCCATGAAGCGCGCCATGCAAAACGCCATGCGTTTGGGCGCACTCGGTATCAAGATCATGTCGTCAGGCCGCTTGAACGGTATTGAAATCGCCCGTTGCGAATGGTACCGCGAAGGTCGCGTGCCACTTCACACCCTGCGCGCCGATATCGACTATGGCACCTCAGAAGCCTCCACCACTTACGGCATTATTGGCGTGAAGGTGTGGGTCTATAAGGGTGACACTTTGGGTCGCAACGATCTGCCAGCAGTGGTAGAGCCGCGCGCCGACGAAGAGCGCCGTCCACGCGGCCCCCGTCGTGACGGCCCTGGTGGTCGTCCATCGGGTGACCGTCCAGCCGGTGACCGTCCACCTGCACGCGGCCCACGCCGCGCACCAGGCACCACCACCGCCCCGACGGACGGCAGCGACAAGCCTGCTGAAGCCGTTACTACCACCGTTAAGCGCGTTCGTAAAGTCGCGCCGGCAGCTACCAGCAGCACGGGCGCTGCGACTGCCGACGGAAAAGGAGAATAAATATGCTGCAACCCGCTCGTCGGAAATTCCGCAAAGAGCAAAAAGGCCGTAACACCGGTGTCGCCACCCGTGGCGCGACCGTTGCTTTTGGTGATTTTGGTCTCAAGTCCACTGATCGCGGCCGCCTCACGGCGCGCCAGATCGAAGCTGCACGTCGCGCAATTTCGCGCCACGTAAAGCGTGGTGGCCGTATCTGGATCCGTGTCTTCCCAGACAAGCCAATTTCTCATAAGCCTGCAGAAGTGCGCATGGGTAACGGTAAAGGTAACCCAGAGTACTACGTGGCTGAGATTCAGCCAGGCAAAGTGCTGTACGAGATCGTCGGTGTGTCAGAAACCCTGGCACGCGAGGCGTTCACTCTGGCTGCTGCAAAGCTGCCCTTGCGTACCACGTTTGTGGCCCGCTTGCTTGGCCAATAATTCAGGAGAAACAAGAAATGAATGCTACTGAACTACGCCAAAAAGACGTTGCTGGCCTGCAAACCGAAATCAAAGAGCTGCAAAAAGCCCACTTTGGTATGCGCATGCAAAAAGCCACGCAGCAGTTGAACAATACCTCGCAGCTTAAAGTTGTGAAACGCAGTATTGCTCGTGTCAAAACCATCCTTGCACAAAAGCAAGCTACTAAATAAGGAGCACCCAGATGACTGAATCTATATCTCTGAAGCGCACCATGATTGGTAAAGTGGTGAGCGACAAGCGTTCCAAGACCGTCACGGTGTTGGTCGAGCGTCGCGTCAAGCACGAGCTGTACGGCAAAATCGTTGGTAAATCCAGCAAGTACCACGCCCATGACGAAAAGGGCGAGTACAAAATGGGCGACACCATCGAGATCACGGAAAGCCGTCCGATCTCCAAAACCAAAAACTGGGTAGTGACCCGTTTGGTTCAAAAAGCTGACCTCGTCTAAGTTTTTTTAGACCTCTGCCTGCAAGGCTCCCAAAAACGGCTCACAATGTGGGCCGTTTCTACTTTTAAAAAGGAAAATTACCATGATCAAAATCGGCGACACCATTCCCGCAGGCACCTTGATGGAGTTCTCAGAGGTGGAAGGCAATGGCTGCAGCATCGGCCCGAATGCCGTAGACGTAGCCAAGGCCAGCGCAGGCAAGACCATTGCCCTGTTTGCCCTGCCCGGCGCCTACACTCCCACTTGCTCGGCCAAACATGTGCCAGGCTATGTGGAGCAATTTGACGCACTGAAGGCCGCTGGCGTGGACGAAATCTGGTGCGTCAGCGTGAACGACGCTTTCGTGATGGGCGCTTGGGCGCGCGACCAGAAAACCGGTGCCAAAGTGCGTATGCTGGCCGACGGCAGTGCGGACTTCACCAAGGCCACTGGTTTGACCCTGGATTTGACATCGCGTGGCATGGGCTTGCGCTCTAACCGATATTCGATGCTGATCAAGGATGGCAAAGTGGCTACCTTGAACATCGAAGGCCCCGGCAAGTTTGAAGTCAGTGATGCCGCGACCATGTTGGCGCAGGCTAAAGCTTAATTCAGAGCAAAGTTTTGCAAGCGATGGGCGCGCTAGCGCGCTATATTTTTAGTAGCTGCTACCGCAATATTTTATTGGGTTAACGGCCTAAAATGCTTAAAAATACCAACCCCCAGTGCGCATGCTGCATTGGGGGTTTATTTTTTTGATTCGCCGATGCTGTCGTCTTTAGCATCTTGGCGCAGCTCGCCCTTGGTGCGGCCAGAGAACATGGTCCACCAGACGATCAGCACCAGCAGTAACAGCGCGCCCAGCGCTTCGAGTATAAGAAGGGTCATGACAAAAATCCTGATATGGCTGGCTATTGTAGGAAGCATCTTCGGCTGCTCCACGCCCCCCCAGCAAAGCCCCCAAACTACACCGAGTCCACCGCAAGCTGCGCCGCCTGCTACTGTGCCCGTTACGCCGCCCGCTATAGCGGCGACCCCGCTCCCCGACGCTGCCCCAACAGGCCCCAGCATCCAACAGGCCAAAAGCCGCTGGACGCCAGTGCGTTGGTCTGAACTGCCTGGCTGGGACGCCGACGCGCTGCACGAGGCCTGGAATGCCTGGCTGAAAAGCTGCGAACGCCCGACGACCGCGCTAGCCAAGCTGTGCCCGGACGTGCGGCGCCTGAGCATTGGCACCGCGCAGCAGCAGCGTGCCTGGATGGTGCAGCGCCTGCAACCTTACCGCGTCGATGACTTGGAGGGTGGCAGTGAGGGCTTGCTAACTAGTTATTACGAGCCTGTCTTGGCTGCCAATCGTTTGCCTACCCCAGGATTTAGCGCGCCTTTGTACCGCCCACCGGCCACCTTGGCAGCGCGCAAGCCGTGGTACAGCCGCCAAGAGATGGACACCCTGCCGGAGGCCAAGGCGGCTATGCAGGGCCGCGCCATCGCCTATCTGGCCGACCCGGTAGATGTGCTTGTGCTGCAGATCCAAGGCTCGGGCAGGTTGCGCATCACCGAGGCAGATGGCACGCAAAAAACCGTGCGCGTGGCCTTTGCCGCCACCAACGACCAGCCTTACAAGTCAGTAGGCCGTTGGCTACTGGATAAAGGCCTGATCAAAGACGCCTCTTGGCCTGGCATCAAAGCCTGGATCGTGGCCAACCCGCAACGCGTGAACGAGCTGCTGTGGAGCAACCCCCGGGTGGTGTTCTTCAAAGAAGAGGCCTTGCCGGAGCTTGACCCCAGCGCAGGCCCCAAGGGCGCGCAGGGCGTGGCACTGACCGCTGGGCGGTCCATTGCCGTGGATGTGGGCAGCATTCCCTATGGTGTGCCTGTGTGGATCGCCAGCAACGGCCCCACCGCGCAGTTGCAGCGCTTGGTCTTGGCGCAAGATACGGGCAGCGCCATTTTGGGTGCTGTGCGGGCCGATTACTATGCGGGCAGCGGTGCGCAAGCGGGCGAGCTGGCCGGGCGGCTCAAGCAGCCATTGCGTTTATGGGTTTTGTGGCCCAGGCCGTGAGGTGGTCTGGCTGCACAGTCTGTGATGCGGCATAGCTGCCTAGTCTGTGGTGCGGCATAGCTGCCCGGTGCAAGAACAGTTTTTGGAGTATTTCTATGAACAATAAGCCTCTAGCCCAATGGAATATCGCGAGAGCAGCTATTAAATATGTAGTACGTAAAATGTCGTTACTGGCCCTGTGTGATGCGCTTACGGGAGGAAAAGCCAAAGCGATAGCCCTGGCTTGCGGTGTGGCAGCAATCGCAGGCTGCGCCGGCGGCGCGGCTCCCCCAGCGCAGCTGCCGTTTTACCGCTGCGAGTACGGGCTGGAGTTCACTGCCAAGTTCTCTGGTGACTCTGTAGTGCTGGACAGCACGCGTGGCTACGACGTACTCTACCGGGGTGGTAAAAATGCCAACCCCGAGATAGCGGCCAATGCCAAAGTCCACCCTAATGAATACAGCAACCCGCGTATGAGTGCAGAGTTCAAGCTGGGGGTCATGGAGCGCGATGCGATCGTGCGCTACCCCCTGTTGCCATTGGTATCGCGTTGCGTGCGTGAGAATTGATTCGGATGTTTGGCTCTATATTTCGCTGTATTGCGCAATAATTATTCCCAAAGCCAGCCCAAGCAAGCGATAAAAGCAAAGACATACCAAGTAATCAAGCATACACTTTGCCCACACTTAGGAAGACAAGTCCATGAATGCTCCGCTGCCCGAACACATCCGCAACGCACTCGAAACCGTGACGCTGGACGACAAATACAGCTTGGACTATGGCCGCGCCTTCATGAGCGGCGTACAAGCGCTGGTCAAGCTGCCCATGCTGCAGCGGCTGAGTGACCAGTAAGTGGGTAAGAACACGGTGGGGTTTGTATCGGGCGATCGCGCCTCGCCGCAGGACAAGTGTGACCCAGCGCCGTGGGGCGCCGCAAACTATTTAACAGCACTAAATGGCGTCTTCCAACCCGGTGTCAACGAAGAGCTGGCCGCCACGGCGATGTGGCGCGCGCGGCGGCTAGACGCTTACCGCTGTAAATATGGCATTGTGCATACTGCCAAACTTGCAGATAACAGCGTCACGCTAGACAGCTCGCGCGGCTCGACATTTTGTTTAAAGACTGCAGAGCTAGCGCCAGCCCGGCCTGTCCTAACACCACCCCCATGGAGTACGGGAGCCCACGCGTGAATGCCACCTCTAACCGAGGCGTAACAGGGTGTGAGGCGGTGCTGCGCTACCCTTTGCTGGCCTTGGTGTCGCGCTGGGTGCGCGGGTGAAGCGCAATAAAATCTCATTCCCAAAATGGAGTCTCTGCAATGAAAATAGCCGCTTTATGCTCAACCTACAAAAGGCCAGAACTATTAGCCAACACCATCGCGTGTTTTTTGGCGCAAGAAACGGAGATGGAATCGCGCTTGTTTATCCTGGACGATGCAGGGCAGTTTCGCAATCAAAAAGCTGATCGATTCGAGATTGAATCAACGCCCTGGAGGTACGGAAAACTATCTGATAAACACAACCACTTGGCCGCTACAGCTATTGCCTGGGGCGCGGATATTCTGTCCGTGTGGGACGACGACGATGTGTTTCTTCCGTGGCATTTAGCCAACGCTGGGCTTGCCATTTCCAGTGGCGTATCGTTCGTTCGGACTCCACAGGTGCACTCCAATACTGGCCTACCCAAAGATGGTTCCACCCTACTGAAAGGCGCGACCGGAATGTACCATTCCTCTTGGTCTTTCAGTGTTACAGCCTTTAAAGCAGTCGGAGGGTACCCTAACACCGAGCGGCTTGATTTTGATCAACAACTCAATCGCAAACTGTGCGAGATAGATCCCATCACTCCAAACTCTCCCACCGAGCGCATTTTGGCCCAACTGCGGCCATCCTACGTGTACAGGTGGGGAAATGGTCAGTACAACGTATCCCAAGCTGGGGAGGGGGGATTTAAGGCTTTGTGGGATGAGCTTGGCCGATTGCCTGCATCGTACATGGACGCTCCAAACATCGAATTCGATGCAGAAACGGTGGCGATTTATGATCGGTTGGTCACAAACGCTTAAGGCCGATGGGGTGATGCGATGCTGGCGATCTAGTCCCCTTCCGCGTAAATTTTGTCACTTGCGGGATTCTCTCTGATTGGTCACCAAGACAAGCTCGCAAATCAGGCTTACACTTTAAACTGCATTGGAGACACGCCCTATGAACGCACCTCTACCCGAACACATCCGCAAAGCACTCGAAACCGTCACATTAGACGACAAATACAGCCTGGACTACGGGCGGGCTTTCATGAGTGGCGTGCAAGCGCTGGTCAAGCTGCCCATGCTGCAGCGGCTGCGCGACCAGCAGGTGGGCAAAAACACGGCGGGTTTTGTATCGGGCTACCGTGGCTCGCCGCTGGGCGGGTATGACCAAGCCCTGTGGGGCGCAGCCAAGTATCTGAAAGCGCAAAACATCGTCTTCCAACCCGGTGTCAACGAAGAGCTGGCGGCCACGGCCATTTGGGGCACGCAGCAGCTTGGGTTTGCACCGCAGGGCGTGCATAAATTTGATGGCGTGTTCGGCATTTGGTATGGCAAAGGCCCCGGGGTAGACCGCACAAGTGACGTCTTCAAGCATGCCAACATGGCGGGCACTACGCCCTGGGGCGGGGTGATTGCCGTGGCCGGTGACGACCACGTAGCCAAAAGCTCCACGGCAGCCCACCAAAGCGACCACATCTTCAAGGCCTGCGGGCTGCCGGTGTTCTTCCCGGCCAGTGTGCAGGAGATATTGGACCTGGGCATCCATGCCTTCGCCATGAGCCGCTACGCAGGCGTGTGGGCGGGCATGAAGACCATCCAGGAAATAGTGGAGTCGTCTGCCACCGCCATGATCGACCCTGACCGCGTGCAGATCAAGCTGCCGACCGACTTTCTAATGCCACCCGGCGGCGTGCACATCCGCTGGCCGGACGCGGCGCTGGACCAAGAGCAGCGCCTGTTTGATACCAAGTGGTACGCGGCGCTGGCCTACATACGCGCCAACCGGCTGAACTACAACGCCATCGAAGGGCCCAACGACCGTTTTGGTTTGATGGCCAGCGGCAAAGCCTATAACGACACGCGCCAAGCTTTGGCTGATTTGGGCCTGGACGACGCCACTTGCCAGCGCATTGGCATTCGCCTGCACAAGGTGGGCGTGGTGTGGCCGCTGGAGGCGCAATTGACGCGCGAGTTTGCCACGGGCCTGCAAGAGATTTTGGTGGTGGAAGAAAAGCGCCAGGTCATTGAATACCAGCTCAAGGAAGAGCTGTACAACTGGCGCAGCGATGTGCGGCCCAATGTGCTGGGCAAGTTTGACGAAGGCGACGACGCGAACCACAACGGCGGCGAATGGAGCCTGGCCAACCCGACGGCCCACACCCTGCTGCGCGCCAACGCCGACCTCTCGCCCGCGCTGATCGCCAAAGCCATTGCCAAGCGCCTGAAAAAGCTCGGCATTGACGCCGACACCACCGCCCGCGTCGACGCACGCCTGGCCGTCATCGCCGCCAAAGAGCAAGCCATGCACACCATCGAGGTTGCGGGCCTGAAAGACGCCGAGCGCCAGCCCTGGTTTTGCTCGGGCTGCCCGCATAACACGTCCACCAAAGTCCCCGAAGGCTCGCGCGCCATGGCAGGTATTGGCTGCCATTTCATGAGCATCTGGATGGACCGCAGCACGGTAGGCTTCACCCAAATGGGCGGCGAGGGCGTGCCCTGGGTGGGGCAGCAGCCCTTTACCACCGAGCAGCATGTGTTTGCCAACCTGGGCGACGGCACCTACTTCCACAGCGGCATCCTGGCCGTGCGCCAGTCGATTGCGGCGGGGGTCAACATCACCTACAAAATTTTATACAACGACGCCGTGGCCATGACCGGTGGCCAGCCCATCGGTGAGCGGCCCGAAGGCCACTCAGTAGTGCAGATAGCCCAAAGTATGCGGGCAGAAGGCGCTATTAAAATTGTAGTTGTCACGGACGAACCAGAGAAGTACGACGGCGTGAAATTGGTAGAAGGCGTGCAAGTGCTGCACCGCGACACGCTGGACGCCGTGCAGCGCGAGTTCCGCGAGATCAAGGGCTGCACCGTCATCATCTACGACCAAACCTGCGCCACAGAGAAGCGCCGCCGCCGCAAGCGCGGCAAGATGGTCGACCCTGCGGTGCGCGTCGTCATCAACGAAGCCGTGTGCGAAGGCTGTGGCGACTGCGGTGTACAAAGCAACTGCATGAGCGTAGAGCCACTGGAGACTGAGCTGGGCCGCAAACGCAACATCAACCAAAGCACCTGCAACAAAGACATCAGTTGCGTCAAAGGCTTTTGCCCCAGCTTCGTCACCGTCGAGGGTGGGCAGCTGAAGAAGAAAGCTAAAACCGACGCCAAGACCAACCCCTTCACCTTGGGCGAGCTGCCCGAGCCGCAGTTGCCCAGCACCGCGCAGCCCTACGGCATGGTGGTGGCAGGCGTGGGCGGCACGGGCGTCATCACCATTGGCCAGTTGCTCGGTGTAGCGGCGCACATGGAAGGCAAAGGCATCGTCACGCAGGATGCAGCGGGCCTGGCGCAAAAAGGCGGCGCCACCTGGAGCCATATCATCCTGGCCGATACACAAAACGACATTCGCACCACGCGGGTGGGCATGGCCGGCGCAGACCTGATCTTTGGCTGCGACCCGCTGGTAGCGGCCAACAAAGAAACCCTGCTGCGCATGCGCCCGGGCAAAACTAAGGTGGCATTGAACAGCAACAGCACACCCACGGCCGCGTTTGTGAAAAACAGCGAATGGCAAAACCCCTCTGAACAGTGCGTGGCCATGATCACCGAAGCGGTAGGCGAGGGTGGCGTGGGCGTGTTCAATGCCGATGCCGTGGCCACCAAGCTGATGGGCGACAGCATCTTCATCAACCCGATGATTTTGGGCTACGCCTGGCAAAAAGGCTGGGTGCCCTTGGCCCTGGATTCGATCACGCGGGCCATGGAACTGAACAATGTGGCCATCGAGCAAAACAAGATCGCCTTCACCTGGGGCCGCCGCGCCGCCCACGACTGGGCCAGTGTGGAGCGACTGCTCGCTCCCGCGCAGATCATTGCGATGCCGAGCAAACGTGATAGCGTAGACAGCTTGGTAGCACGCCGCGTCGAGCTGCTTACCGCCTACCAAAACGCGGCTTACGCCGGAGAGTACAAAGCTTTTGTAGACCGTGTGGCCGCCAAAGGCAACAAGCCATTGACCGAGGCCGTGGCCAAATACCTCTACAAACTGATGGCCTACAAAGACGAGTACGAGGTGGCCCGCCTGCACACCGACACCAGCTTCCTGGACAAAATTGCCGCCCAGTTTGAAGGCGACTACACGCTGAACTACCATTTGGCCCCGCCCTTGATTGCCAAAAAGAACGACAAAGGCCAGCTCATCAAGCAAAAGTTCGGCCCATCGATGCTGACCGGCTTCAAGCTCCTGGCCAAACTCAAAGGCCTGCGCGGCACGGCGCTGGATGTGTTTGGCTACAGCGAAGAGCGCAAGATGGAGCGCGCCTTGATCGGCGAATACAAAGCGAGCATCGAGGAAGTGCTGGGTTTGTTGAATGCCGACAACGCTGGTGCGGCCGCAGAGATTGCGCGGATCCCCGAGATCATCAAAGGCTACGGCCACGTGAAAGAGCGCAACGTGCAGGCGGCGAGGGAGAGGTGGGCGGCGTTGATGGCGCAGTTGCGAGAGCCAGTGGTGCAAAAATTGGCGGCTTGAAGGGCGGACAGTGGCAATGTTTGCTGCTTTAGTGTGTGATATGGTGCTATTACATTAGTAGCTGCTCCCGCGATATTCTGTTGGGCTAGATGGCTAAAAGGCGTTAGACCGTCACTACCCAGGGCATTTTCATTGTGGGCTAGGTTGTGTGTCGTGAACGGTTTAGCGCTGTCACGTGCAGCGACCAAAGTAGCGCGCTACCCGTAGTGTCCTGTCAGACTATTCGGCGACTACCGGTAGCGAACTACCGTCTGTGAAGGCGATAGAGCCTATGCCCAATGCGCGATTTCTGGTACTCCAGTATGAGCGCGTTGGGCATACGCTCTATCGCCCGCGAAGCCATGGAAGCCCAAGCGCTCAGGGGTGAACCCTCCCAAGGCAATATCACAGTACAGAAGCTTGTGCACAACCGCATGCACACGGTACCCAATTCCCCCTCAAGCCCACAAAGGCAGTAAGCGTCCGGCAAACCCATCTTGAAAGTTCAGCGCCAGACCAGCAGACTCAGCGTTTTTCA
>JAYVDN010000185.1:0-7844 GCA_043749385.1 Polaromonas sp. | reverse complement strand
GCCTGCCAGGCTCGGGCGGTTCTGCACCTGGCGCCCCCGCGGTTAGCGACAGGCCCAGCGCCGCCGACGCGGCCCGTTTTTTAACCCAGGCCAGCTTTGGCATCCAATCGGTACAGCAGATCGGCCAGTTGCAAGTTAAAGGCTTTGCCTTGTGGCTGCATGAGCAGTTCAACACCGGCACCACGCTGCATACCAGCTACCTGGACCAGCAAAAACCGCGCAATGTGGACGACAAAGGCGTAGCGCGTGCCAACGAGGAGATGAGCTACGAGGCCATTTGGCAGCAGTGGCTGTACGGCCCAGATCAACTGCGCGCCCGCACGGCCTTTGCGCTGTCGCAAATCGTGGTGATCTCCAACGTCGCCCCCGACATTCGGCCCTACGCCATGTCCAGCTACATGGACATGCTCAATCGCAACGCTTTTGGCAACTACCGCCAACTGCTTAAAGATGTGACCTTGCACCCCGCCATGGGCTACTACCTGAACATGATTAACAGCCAGCGCGACAATGCGCAGACCGGTGCACACCCCAACGAGAACTACGCCCGCGAAGTACTCCAGCTGTTCAGTGTAGGTCTGGTCATGCTCAACATCGACGGCACACCCCAACTGGACAGCGCAGGCAAGACCATTGCCAGCTATGACGAATCCGTTGTCCAAGGCTTTGCCAAGGCGTTTACCGGATGGAGTTACCCCAACGCCACTGGTTTTGACCAAGCCGATGAAGAGGTCGCCGAGGCGTGGACCAGCCCCATGAAGCCCTTTGCAAACCAGCATTCGCCCGAGGCCAAAAAACTCCTGAATGGCATAACGCTACCCAGCGGCCAAAGCCCGGAGCGCGATATGGAAGCGGCGATAGACAATATTTTTAACCACTCCAACGTCGCTCCGTTTGTGTGCCGCCAACTTATCCAGAGACTGGTGACCAGCAATCCGAGCAAGCCCTACCTCGGCCGCGTGGCTGGCGTGTTTAATAACAACGGCGGCGGTGTGCGCGGTGACTTGCGCGCCGTGGTCAACGCCATCTTGCTAGACCCTGAAGCACGCGCCAGCGCGCCCGCAGCCAACTTTGGCAAACAACGTGAACCGGTGGTGCGTTTTGCCAACTTTCTGCGCGGCCTCGATGCCAAATCCAGCAATGGCCGCAACGCTATCCACTACCTGGAAAGCGCGGACAACGGCTTGGGCCAAAGCCCGCTGTTGGCACCCTCGGTGTTCAACTATTTCTCGCCCAATTTCCGTCCTGCGGGCAAGATTGCGCAGGCCAACTTGGTAGCGCCCGAGTTTCAAATTACCACGGAAACCACCGTTGCAGGCGGGCTCAACTTTTTTGCCAATCTGTTCAACAACGATGGCTATGGCTACGACGAGAGCGCGTTGAAACTGAGCTACACCGCCTTGCAGGCCAAAGCAGCCAGCCCGGATGCATTGATTGCAGAGCTCAACGCGGTCTACTTTAACTACGCCATGAGCAGCAAGTTGCAAACCCGCATGAAAACCATGCTTGTGGCACTGCCTGCCAACCAACCCCTGCAACGCGTCAAAGCCGCCTTGATTTTGACCAGCCTGTCACCCGAATACATCATCCAAAAATAACTTGGCAGCACCCACACCATGATGAACAAACGCCAATTTATTAAAACCGGTGCCGCATTAGGACTGGGCAGTGGCCTCGCCGCCTTTACCCAGTTGTCGGCCTTGGCCCAGGCCACCACGGGTAACGATTACCGCGCCCTGGTCTGCCTGTTTATGTTCGGCGGCAACGACAGTAACAACCTGCTCATCCCCTATGAACCAGCCGAACACAGCCGCTATGCCGCTGCCCGCAGCAACCTGGCCTTGCAGCGCGACACCTTGCTGCCCATCAGCCCCAGCAACACCCAGGGCGTTCGGTACGCTTTACACCCCTCTATGACAGGCCTGGCCGGGCTGTTCAATGGCACCACCGCTGTGCCGGTGCCTAAAGCTGCGCTGGTGGCCAACGCGGGCCCGCTTTTGGTGCCCACCAGCAAGGCGCAGTGGGAAGCCCGCTCCGTGCCGCTGCCCGACAATTTATTCTCCCACTCCGACCAGCAGTCGCAGTGGCAATCCGCCATCTACGAGCGGCCTACCAATGGCTGGGGCGGCCGACTCACCGAGCGCTTGGTCAGTGACACCAATATCAACCGCGGCTACTCGGTGCTGTCGGTGACCGGCGGCAATTTGTGGGAGACCGGTGACCGCACTTTGTCGGCCTACAAGGTCTCGGCCAACGGTAAATTTGGCTTTGATTTTTACCAGCCTACCGGCACCGACCCGCTGTCCATCGCCATCACCGAGACCCTGGCCGATACCCACCAGCATTTGTTTGAGCAAGGCTTTGTCGATGTCATGAGCCGCTCTATCGAAGTGCAGCGGGTACTCTCGCAAGCGCTGGAGGGCAGCACGATCACCACCGTTTTTCCTGACACGGGCCTGGGCAACCAGCTACGCATGGTGGCGCGTTTGATTGCCGCACGCGACAAGCTGGGACTAAAGAAACAATGCTTTTTTTGCAGCATTGGCGGCTTTGATACGCACGGTGAAGACCAGCTCAACCGCCAATCAGAGTTGCTAGGCGAGATCAGCGCTGCGGTCACCGCGTTTTATGCCGCCACCGTGGAGCTGAGCGTGGCCAATAACGTCTCCACTTTCACGGCTTCTGATTTTGGCCGCACCTTTACCTCTAATGGCCGAGGCTCAGACCACGGCTGGGGTGCGCACCACTGGGTGGTAGGCGGTGCAGTGCAGGGCGGCAAACTGTTTGGCCAGTTCCCTAACCAGACGGTGCGTGGTCCAGATGACTCTGGCGCTCAGGGTAACTGGATACCCACCACCTCCACCGAGGCTTATGCCGCCACGCTGGGGCGCTGGTTTGGTGCTGACGAAGCTGTGTTGGCGCAGGTGTTTCCGCGTTTGCAGTATTTCAATGGCAATGTGGGGTTTTTGGGCTGAAGGCAGCCATCGCCTTCAGGCGCGGTGCGTTTGAATCGGGTCAACGTCACCGTTTAGACACCAGTAAAGGCTTAGCCAGTGCGGGTGATAACCTTGGCATGCTCGCTGATACCAATGACATGAAAAAACGCCGCGATCAAGCGATGCACATCGGTAAACTGTACCAAACGGCCTTCCAGTTGGCGGGCTGAAACCCAATTAAGCAAGGTGCCTGCAGCGGAAAAATCCACCCGGATGAGTTTGGCGCACGAAATCACCAACACATCGGCACCGATCATCCGGCTTTCCAGCTTGTCCAGCACGGCCACAGGGTCACCCTGGATCTGCCCCGACAACTCTACCGCTGACAGCTGCGTGTTATGGGACAGGCTATGCCCCTGCTGACTATCTTGGTACCCACTGAACTGGGACTGGATGGAGTCGTGTACGGCATCACCAATGATGGTTTGGCCCACGCCCGACACGCCATCCACATCCAACAACTTGTACTCGCAGCGTGCACTTTCCCATGCGGGAGGCGAGACTTCGTAAGTGACACAAAAATCCAGGGCGGCCAACTCAAACTCATCTGGGCGATGGGTAATGCGCAGGTGCTCCAAACGCAGCTTCCACAGGTCTTGGTTGGTATCGCGCGAGCCAGAGGGCGTGGCATCGCGCAACACGCCATCGAGTACGTGGGCACCCATAAAGCGCAGTTGCACCGGCTGCGTGGCCCAGCCGGCAAACAATTTGCCCAGCGGAACCACTGCATTCGGTTCGATGGTTTTAAGTGCAGACCAATCCAAGGTCCACGGCATTTGCGATCTGGCCAGCGCAGCGTTCAAAGCGGCCAGTGTTTGCACGCCAAAGTTGCCGGGGCATCGCCAGTCAGATTTATAGGCTGCGGTAGCTGGCGCAGCGGGTTCTTTGCCAGCTAAAGCGCCCACCATGTCGGGCATAGAAAACCATATCGGTGCAGAGCGGCTGAACTTACTGGCAAAGTCGATGGCTAAACTTTCAAAACGGTCATGCTTACCCGTGGCACGGTACAGGTCGAAGGCGGTATACCAAGTTTCTTCGTCGTTGTGACGCGAGCCTTGGGGGTTGAGTACCTCTAACAAACCGGCCTCGGCCCCAAGGTCATCGCCGTTGGCAAAACGAATAGCGGCCTCTTCCAGCTCAGGGTCGTGCTGTATCTCATCTACCTCCATCGCAAACATCTTGGAGGCCGAGAAGCCCGTATGGCCTGCGCTGCCGTCATACGATGCAGCCAGACCGTTCATGTTGGGTAGTGGCGCTACGGGTGCTGTAGCTGCTCTAGGCGTACCCGGTGGCTGGGGCTTTGCAGGTATTGGGTTGGCGGGCGTGACACCCATCGGCGAAGCTGCTGGCGCTCGGCCTGATGTGGGAACCGGCTTGGGCACCGGAGCGGCTACGGGTGCGCTGGCAGCGCGCACCGGCAGCGCGTTAGCGGCACCCCGCGCCACGGAGTTGGTCAAATTGTCAGCTTCGGTAGCCGCATAAGCCCTGTCATCCAGCCCGCCGGGTTTGCTTGCGTTATCACCGGGGCTCACAGACCGCGTGCTGCTGTCCTTGTCAGAGTTTGGAAAGCCTGACGTGCTTTGCGTGCCACTTTGCCCGTGCTTGGTTTTCCACCATTGCATGGACATCTGCGCCTCGATTTCGTCGATTTTCTTCAGCGTCATCGCCCTGTCATCAGGCTTGGATGGCATGGAGCTTTGGAAAAACGAAGGTCTCTCGGTACCATCTGCCGGGCCTGCAGCGCCGCCCATCGCCTCGCGGCGACGCAGCTTGCGCAGCATGTCAAATTCGCGCTTGCGCACAAAATCATTGCGCCGCTTGCGCTCAATCATTTCTTTGAGCGCTTGCTTGCTGTAGGAGTTTTCGCGGTCAGTTTCCTTGGAATCCAGATCGGTCCAGTTCGTGCCTGGACTGCGCACGAACTTCACCACCTTGGAGAACAAGCCTTCTGATGCGGTTTCGTCTTTTGCCATGACCTACAGTTGCGGTGAAATAAGTGTGAAGTAGTAACAGTCTAGCACCAGACTAGTCACCAAACATCTTTTGTTTCAATTCTCTGCGTTGCTGCGCTTCCAGGGACAAATTGGCTGTGGGCCTGGCTATGAGGCGGGCAATGCCGATGGGCTCGCCGGTCTCGTCACAGTAGCCGTAGTCTTCACTGTCTATACGGGCAATCGATTGCTCGATTTTCTTGAGTAGCTTGCGCTCACGGTCGCGGGTGCGCAGCTCCAAGGCGTGTTCTTCTTCGATCGTGGCGCGATCCGCTGGGTCAGGCACAACGCTGGTGTCTTCGCGCAAGTGTTCGGTGGTTTCACCCGCGTTGCTCAAAATGTCTTTTTTCAGCTGCACCAGCTTGAGCCGGAAAAACGCCATTTGCAGAGCGCTCATGTATTCTGAATCGGGCATGGCGATGGCTTCGGCATCACTCAGAACAGCAGCGGTCTTGGTCTTCCAGTTATTCACCAGCTTGGCGTCTTTTTTGACAATCAGCTGAGGCGGCGGGGCTAAAACAGGAGCCGACATCGTAAAGTTGGTCTTCGCAGCGGTAGACACCTCCATCGGCTTGGGCGCGATGTTGGCCGGGCTGATGAAACCAGATTTAGACGAGCGAGGCTTGGGCGGCGCGACGACAGGGGCAACCACTGGCGTGGCGGGTTTGCCGGGGGTTGGAACCGTTTGCTTTGCGGTGGGCTTGTTGGTAGAGGGTGTGGGGCTTACTTTTGCAGGAGGCGTAGCAGATGGTTTAGCAGAGGCTTTAGCCGGAACTTTGGCTGGGGTTTTAGGAGAAACTGAGATAGGCGCTTTCGTAGGGGTGGGGGTCTTGGCTTTGACAGCGTGGGCGGTCATTACAGACTTTTTAGCCGCTGGTTTGGCGCTGGCTTTGCTAGCGACTTTGACAGGGGGGCTCGATTTGGCAGTTTTAGCCACAGGTTTCAGTACTTTTTTCACCGGTTGGGCCGCTTGTTTGGCTACCGGTTTAGCGGGCTTTGCAGTGACCTTTTTGGTGATGAGATTTGCTGCTGCTTTGGCTGGCTTGGCCGCTGCTTTTGACACCGGCTTGGCTACCGCCTTGCCTGGCTTGGCCGCTGCTTTGGGCACAGGTTTGCCGGCCGTTTTTTTGGCTGGGGCGGCTTTGGCTTTGACGATTGGTTTTTTCACCGTAGTGGACTTTTTAACTGTGGTTTTCACTGTATTGTCTCCTCGCAGGTTGTCTCTCGCCCTTATGGCTGCCAGCCCTGCCGCTGGTTTTTCAGATTTTTTAACCGATGGGAACTACTCTTGCGAGCAGCTGTCGGCGCGGATTGTAGCGACTTAACGCAAGAAAATCCTATAAATTTAAAAATCGACACCAACACGGCCAAATCTCTCAAGGTTTTACACCAAACACTGCTCCAAACCCTGCATGAGTATGTCTTTTGGCAAATCAATGCCAATAAATACCATTTTGTTATTGCGTTTTTCACTTTCACCCCACGCAGGGCCAAGGTCGGAGCCCATCAATTGGTGCACACCCTGGAAAATCACCTTGCGATCAGTGCCCTGCATGTTCAAAACGCCCTTGTAGCGCAGCATGCGCGGGCCGTAGATATTGACAATGGCACCCAAAAAGTCTTCCAGCTTGGCCGCGTCAAAGGTCTTGTCGGAACGAAAAACGAAGCTTTTCACGTCATCGTCGTGGTGATGGTGGTGGCCGTGGCCTGCGCCCGCGGCTGCAGGGGCGTGCGAGGGGTGGTCGCAATGTTCGCCGTGCGCATGCTCGTCATGACCGTGCTCGGCATGCGCGTGCTCATGCCCCTGTTCGTGGTGATCATGGCCCTCTTCCTTCAGAAAATCCGGGTCAATGTCGAGCTTGGCATTCAAGTTAAAACCGCGCAGGTCAAACACGTCCTTGATCGGCACCTCACCAAAATGCACCTTTTGCATCGGTGCGCGCGGGTTCATGTGTTTTAACCGGTGGATCAGCGCATCGGTCTCTTCTTTGCTGACCAGGTCGGTCTTGCTGATGAAGATCTGGTCGGCAAAGCCCACCTGGCGACGTGCCTCCTGGCGGTCATTGAGCTGCTGAGCAGCGTGCTTGGCGTCCACCAAGGTCAGCACCGAGTCCAGCAGGTACTGCTCGGCAATCTCTTCGTCCATAAAAAAGGTTTGCGCCACGGGGCCGGGGTCGGCAATACCGGTGGTCTCGATCACCACGCGGTCAAAATTGAGCTCGCCCTTGCGCTTTTTCTCGGCCAGGTCTTTCAGCGTGGTGCGCAGGTCTTCGCGGATGGTGCAGCATACGCAGCCGTTGCTCATCTGGATGATCTGCTCATGGGTGTCGGCCACCAAGATCTCATTGTCAATGTTCTCTTCGCCAAACTCGTTTTCAATCACCGCAATCTTCTGCCCGTGCGCCTCGGACAGCACGCGTTTGAGCAAAGTGGTTTTACCCGAGCCTAAAAAACCGGTAAGAATGGTGGCTGGAATGAGTGACATAGCGAGTCCGTACTTGTAAATTTTAGATAGTTTGCGCGCACTTACATCAATCGATGCAGGTGTGATGTTTGTGCGGCGAAGATGGGGAGTTTAGCGGTGAAATCAAGAGAGTACTGAAAGTTTAGACTAAGTTTTGCGGATTAGCCGGTGACCACAAAACATGGTGGCGCTATGAGTCACCAATTTGTCTCCAACCCGTCGCCAACTTCTTCTCGCAGGCCGATCCACTGATCGATTGCAGAGTCTTTTTGCCAAAACAGGCACTCTCTATTTTATAGCTGCTCCCGCGATATTTCATTGGCCTGCAGCCCGATAAGCACCATAAAAACGGCTCTAAAACCGGTAAATTTGCGGTTTCCGGACGGTTCCTGG
>JAYVDN010000184.1:0-4241 GCA_043749385.1 Polaromonas sp. | reverse complement strand
CGATAGCGCGCATACAAACGCGGCCAAGAAGGTAATGATGTGTAGTCTTTTCAATTTTACCCATGATCCTCAAACGCCTAAAATCCGCTACCAACTCGCGCCACGCGGCTTTGGAGCGGCAGCTTCCCCTGCTTGACCCCAGCTTTTCGCGCCCGGCATACCGCCAGTTTACGCGCAGATTTTATGGCTACTACGCGCCGCTAGAGTCCCAGCTGATGGCCCTGCCTTGGTGGGACAGCATTGGTTTTGACTACCTGGATCGGCAAAAGACGCCGCATTTGGTGCAAGACTTGACCGCAATGGGAGACACCACAGACACATTGGCCCAACTGCCGCGTTGCAAGAACTTGCCGACCACTGACACCCTGGCCCACCTCTTGGGTTGCCTCTACGTCATAGAAGGTGCTACGCTGGGTGGGCAGATCATCACTAAACACCTGCGCACCCAGCTGGGCGTTACCCCCAGCAGCGGGGGCGCGTTTTTTAACGGCTATGGCAACTACACCGGGCCCAACTGGCTGGCGTTTGGCAAGATGCTGATGGCGCACGCTGAGGCCACAGGCAACGGGGATGAGATTATTGAGAGCGCCAACCAAACTTTTGCCACCCTCGACCAGTGGCTGTTTCCCACGGCACAGGAATAGGAGCGCGCCGTATGACCAGCCAGCCTCCAGCCATCCCCACCTTGCCTTGGGCTAATAGCCCCTACAGTATCAAACGCCACGGCCTGAGCTTGACGAACTGCGCCAGCGAACCGGTGCAAACGCCCGGTTGCATCCAAGACCACGGTGCCCTGCTGGTGCTGCGGTTAGCAGATTTGACGATTTTGCAAGCCAGCGAAAATACTCTGCAATATTTTGGGGCAACCCCCCAAGAGTTGCTGACCCAAAGCGTGGCGGTAGTGGTAGCGGCCACCGGCATGGCGCGGCTGCGCGAGATGCTGCAACACGACAGTTTGGAATGCAGCGCCCTCTACGCTTTTACCTTGCCAGCGCAGCACGGCGTAGCCGCGCTGGACGTGTGCCTACACACTAACGAGGGCGTCGTGATTTTAGAGTTTGAACCCACCGGCAGACTCGATGAATCCAACGGCAACGACGCATTTTCATTGGTCAAAGCCGCCATCAGCCGCATGCAAACTGCCGGCAATCTTCGCGATTTTTGCCAGAACGTGGCCCGCGAAGTGCGCAGCATGACGGGGCTAGACCGGGTCATGGTGTACCGCTTTCACGCCGATCTGCATGGCGAGGTATTTGCTGAAAATAAACGGGATGATCTGCCAGGATGGCTAGGCCTGCACTACCCGGAGAGCGACATACCCAAACCCGCCCGCGATATTTTTAAACGCATCTGGATCAGGCCCATCCCTGACGTTGCAGGCGCACTGGTAGAGCTTTTTCCCCTCGCCAATCCGGACACAGGCAGGGCTGTCAACATGACCTATTGCGCACTGCGCGGTACGTCCATCATGCATACCGAGTATCTGTCAAACATGGGCGTAGCCGCTTCGCTCACCCTGTCGATTTTGGTGGACGGCGAACTGTGGGGTTTGATAGCCTGCCACCATTACACCCCTATGCATTTCCCCTACAGAGTGCGGTCCGCCTGCGAACTGCTGGCCCAGGTGGCCTCGCTGCAACTCAAAGCCGCGGTGCACAGCGAGCAGCTAAGGTACCGCCTCAGGTTAGACAACGTTCACCAGCAGTTGGTAAGCAAAGCCGCTTCGGTGGGTGACTTGCTGGTTCTATCGGACGGCGAGCCCACTTTATTAGACGCCATGGATGCCGAGGGCGCAGCGTTGTTTCATCTAGACCGCTGGTG
Source organism: Polaromonas sp. (assembly GCA_043749385.1). Classification (GTDB taxonomy): domain Bacteria; phylum Pseudomonadota; class Gammaproteobacteria; order Burkholderiales; family Burkholderiaceae_C; genus JAAFIP01. The sequence continues at coordinate 2,420 of JAYVDN010000184.1, read as the reverse complement.
GTGTTTGGGCCGAACACCCACTGTAGCGCAGCTTGATGCACTGGCGATATGGCTGCACGAACGCCCCGAGTTTGACTCAAGCACCCGGCCCGTGTTTGCCACTGACAAACTGGCCAGTATGTACCCAGCCGGTGTGGGCATGGTGGATGTGGCCAGCGGCGTGCTGGCGGTGCGGGTGTCGCGCCTGCGTAAAGACCTGATCGTGTGGTTTCGCCCAGAAACGGTGCAAACGGTGCAGTGGGCTGGCAACCCGAACGACAAACCCATGGTATCCGGGCCCAACGGGCCACGCCTGAGCCCGCGTGGTTCGTTTGCGCTGTTTGTCGAGCAGGTAAAACAACGCTGTGTGCCATGGTCTCCCACAGAAGTAGAGTCCGCTTTGCGCTTGCAGCTGTTGGTGATGGAAATGGTGATCAGCCGCGCCGAGCGGCTGGCTGAGGTGAACCTGGACTTAACCCGCAGCAACGAAGAGCTGGATGCTTTTGCCTACGTAGCCTCTCACGACCTGAAGGAGCCGCTGCGGGGCATTCACCGCTATGCGCATCAACTACTGGAGAGCAGCCAAGCGCAGGACAGCGAGAACCGCAAGCGGGTAGAAAGCCTGATGCGCCTGACAGTGCGCATGGACAGCCTGCTCGACTCCCTGCTGCACTTCTCCCGCGTAGGCCGAACCAGTCTTGAATACCAAACCGTCGATTTGAATGAAGTGGTGGAGGAGGCACTGGAGATGATTGGTGTGCGCCGGGTGGAAAACCATTGCACGGTGAACTTGCCGCGCCCACTGCCTACGGTGCTGTGCGACCGGGTACGTGTGCGCGAGATTTTCAGCAACCTGCTGAGTAATGCCATGAAGTACACAAATCAGATTCACCCACATATAGAAATTGGCTACGTGGCAGCGCAGGAGCACGGCGCTCCAGCGCTTGCACCGCTTGAGGCCGCTGGACACACTGTGCTTTACGTGCGCGATGATGGCATAGGCATTGCACCCCAGCATTTTGGGCAAGTGTTTCGCATGTTCAAACGGCTACACGGTCGAGACGAATTTAGCGGCGGGGTAGGCGCGGGCCTGACCATTGTTGAAAAACTGGTGCAGCGCCATGGCGGCGTGGTGTGGCTCGATTCCCTGGAAGGTGCAGGCAGCACGTTTTACTTCACCCTGCCCAGCGCTGAAGGGGCAACCACATGATCCGCGCTCGCCATATATTGGTGCTGGAAGACTCCGATGAGGACTACCAAACTGTGCTGGATGCAGCAAAGCGGTACGCCGTGCCCAACGACATTCAGCGCGCCAGCGCTGGCGACGCTTGCATCGACAGGCTACGCGCCCTGGCAGATACCCCCCAGAGCTTGCCCGCATTGGTGCTGCTCGATCTGAACACCTCGCAAAGTGACGGCAGAGAGGCCTTGCTACAAATCAAACAAGATGTTCGCCTGCGGGCCATTCCCATAGTGGTGCTGAGCGGATCGGCCAATCCAAGAGATCTTAATTTTTGCTATTCCAGCGGGGCTAATGCCTACCATGTCAAGCCAGTGCACCATGCACTGCACTTGCTGGTGTTGCAAAAGATATTTGACTATTGGCTGCACAATGTGGTCTCGCCTTTTGAAGCAGAGTCAGCACTATGACCGAAAGACCTTGGCATATTTTGATCATTGACGACAATGCGCATGACCGCGCTGACATGCGCCAAATGCTGCTGCTCGGCTCCAAGCGTCGCTACGTATTCGAAGAGGCCGAACTGGGAGGCGCGGGAATAAGCGCCATTCTGAACAAGCCAGGAGGCCCCTACGACTGCGTACTGCTGGACTACTACCTGCCCGACATGGACGCGCACGCGGTGTTGGCTGCCATGGGTGAAAAGACAGACACTGGCCTGGTACCGGTGGTGGTCATTACCGGTGCAGACCACCATGACGGTCCGGCGCTGCTGCGCGCAGGAGCGCAAGACTCTATTGGTAAAAGCAACAGCACACCAGACAGCCTGACCCGCGCGGTAGAAAATGCAGTAGAGCGCTTTGCCCTGCTGGCCGAGCGCACAAAAATAAAACAGGCCCTGCGGGCAAGTGAGGCCAAGCTGTCGCTCGGCGTCAGTGTGGCTGGCCTTGGATTGGGCACCATAGACTACCAGCTGGATACGGTCACGCTTGACGAGACTGCTGCCGCCTTGTTGGCGCTACCGGGCAACGCCCCCGTCCCGAGGAGCGAGGTGCATGCCCGCTTCCACCCCGATGACCGTGCTGATATATTGAGCAAAATGGCAAAGTCTTTGGATCCATCAGGTGATGGGTTCATGGCCGTCGACCACCGCATAGTGCGATCTGACGGCTCTGTGTTGTGGCTGAGTGCTCGAAAAAAAATTGAGTTTTCGTTGCCGTCGGACGGCGCGCCACGGGCCACAACGGGTGTGCTGGCTGTG
>JAYVDN010000183.1:0-5545 GCA_043749385.1 Polaromonas sp. | reverse complement strand
CCCGATGAGTTGCCGTAGATCGACGAGAACGGCCCACGCAGCACCTCAATCTGTTTGGCTGAACCCAGATCAATCTGCGACACCTGCCCCTGTCCGTCGGGCGAATTGCCCGGAATGCCGTCTACATAAATGCGGATACCGCGCACGCCAAACGCCGTGCGCGCACCAAAGCCCCGGCTGGAGATTTGCAGGTCTTGCGCGTAGTTGCCCCGGTTGTTGGCCACCAGACCAGGCACGGTGCCCAGCACTTCAGAAATATTGACTTGCAGCTTGGGATCTTCGATCTGCGCGCGGGTCACCACATCGACAGAGGCTGGGGTTTCAAAATTCTTGGCCTCTGTGCGGGTAACGCTGATGGTCACGGCGGGCAGCTCGCGCGCGGCGTCTGCCTGCGGCGCACCTGCTGCAGGGCTGGTTTGGGCCAACGCAGTCTGCAAAACCCCGAGCCCTAAATACACGGCCAGCGAGCCTGTGCGCGTGGTGAGAAAACTCCTCATACTGATCCTTAAAATGATGGCGTTGATACGACGTGATGGTGCAAAGATTGCAGAGAGATTCGACGATTGTCAGAAAAAATTTAGTTTTATGGTGACCTTGGCAGCCTACACATACTCGCCGGATTTGTACAGTGAACGCGGCACAGCAACGCAACGATAAGCACGCAGTCACTACATATTCAATAGCTGCTCCCGCGATATTCTATTGGCCTTCAGGTACATTTAGTATGCAATAGCAGTGTTTTCCCCAAGCTTTTCCAGAAGCTGCACCAATCAGACAGCGCAAGGGCGAAAGCCCCAAAACCCCGCGTCATTGTGCGGCAGTGCAAAGCCGCGAAAGCGGGGCAGCTTCATGCGGGCGCGGGTAGCAAACGAGCCGCCGCGCAGCACCTTGCAGCGCTCGAAGTTTTTGCCGCTGTAGCTGGCCCAGGGGCTGGGCACAAAACCCGGGTAGGGGCGAAAGGTATTGGCGGTCCACTCCCACACATCGCCCCATCTAAAGCCCATGCCCTGGGCCTTGTGGGCGGCGATCTCCCATTCCACCTCGGTAGCTAGGCGGCGACCGGCCCAGCGGGCGTAGGCATCGGCCTCGAACCAGGTCATATGGGTGGCGCTGGCGGCACCTGCTGCGCGCTGGGCGCTGCCAAAGCGGGTGAGTAGCACCGCGCCGCTGGCCACGCCTATCTGGTCTACATAGCGCGGGCCACGTCGCCCCTCAGTAGCGGCGCAGTCTTGTAGCCATTGCCAGCCTGCGGGCGACCAATGCGCGGCGGCGTCGTAGCCACCGTCGTCAATGAACTCCACATACTGCGCCCAGCTGACAGGCTGGGCATCTATTTCAAACTCGGGCACCTGCACAGTGTGCTGCGCGCGCTCGTTGTCCCAGGCAAAACCACCTACAGGCGTACCCATTTGCCAGCGAGTGGCAGGCATGGCCAGAGGCTGGCGGGCGGCGTACACGGCGCTGGCAGGCAACTGCATTTTCAAGCCCATGGTTTGCGCCAGCACGGCCAGTTGCTCGCCTATTTGGTCCTCACGCGCCAACGCCATGCGGTAGAAGTACAGGTTGTCGTCCTGTTCCGGGGTTTTGTCCAGCAGCTCCAAGGTGCTTTCCAGGGTCTCTAGCAAGTAGGTTTTGACGGTTTGCAGGTCAGGCAAGGCTTGCGCATTGCGCTGCACCAGCGTCGCTAGAGCAGGGTCATAGCAAGTGTCGGCACGCGGCTCGATGGAGGCCAGACGCGTAGGTTGGGCTGGGCAACGCTCGCCCAGGTCGCGCTGGGTGTTGCGCCCTATCCACCATTCCTGAAACCAGCCCACATGGCCCAGCAGCCACAGCGGCGCCACCAAATTGGCTTGCGCGGCAGCGCCCGCCCCGCGCAAAGTGGGCGCGCTGCCCTGTAGCTGCCCCAAGGTGTGCAAGGTGTGGTTGCGGGCGTCCATCAACGCCAGGGACAGCAATTCCTTGCCAGCGCTGCGCATGTGGGCAGAGTCAATGGTTGTGGCAGCTAAGGTTTGCATGGGAGTCCATTATGGCGATGCGCAGCAGACCATCGCTCTGACAAGGGTTAACCCGCAGCACACTTGTCAGACTTTTGCCAGTGGCAGCGCATAGTCTTTGCGACAATACACCCTTACACCTAGGAGCCCTACATGTCCGCCATTCTAAAGTTTGCCCTCGCTGTCGATTGGGTCAACGAGCGCTTTAGCAAGCTAGCCGCTTGGGCCGTCTTCATATCTGCCGTGATATGCGCTGGCAATGCCTTTATTCGCTACGGCTTTGACATGAGCTCCAACGCGTGGATAGAGATTCAGTGGTATTTGTTCGCGGCCACCGTGATGCTGGGTGCCCCGTATGTTCTGAAAATCAATGAGCATGTGCGGGTGGACTTGATCTACGGCAAGCTCAAAGGCAACGGCCCGGTGTACGTCGATTTGTTTGGCCTGGTATTCTTTTTGTTGCCCGTCATTGGCATGCTGTTTTACATGTGTGCGCCCTATTTTTACCAAGCCTACGTGTCCAAAGAAATGAGCCAAAACGCCGGTGGCCTGATACGTTGGCCCGTACTTCTCATGCTGCCTATGGGCTTTGGCTTGTTGTTTATGCAAGGCATATCCGAGATCATCAAACGGTTGGCCTATTTGGCTGGCAAGTTTGCTATGGACACACATTATGAAAAGCCGATTCAATAAGTCGCAGCTTGGCGTTAGCAAACCACTAATTTAAATAACTAATTCAAATCACTATTTCAAGTAAAGCAATACTATGTTGATTGAAAATTTTCCTCCTCTGATGTTCGCAGGCCTGGTGATCATCATGTTGATCGGATTTCCGGTTGCATTTTCCCTCTCGGCGCTGGGTCTGGGCTGCGGGTTCTACGCTATCCACATGGGCTGGTTTCCCGCCGCTTACATGAACAATTTGCCGCTGGCATTGTTTTCAATTTTGAGCAACGAGTTGCTGCTGGCTATTCCCTTCTTCACCTTCATGGGAACCATTCTGGAGAAGTGCGGGTTGGCTGAAGATATGCTGGACTCTATGGGCCAGCTGTTTGGCCCAGTCAAAGGGGGTCTGGGTTACTCGGTCATTATTGTGGGCTTCATCTTGGGTGCCATTACCGGTACGGTGGCAGGCCAGGTGATTGCCATGGCACTGATCTCGCTGCCCGTGATGATGCGCTACGGCTACGACATGCGCTATGCCACGGGTGTGCTTGCAGCGTCGGGCACCATCACGCAACTGGTACCACCGTCGTTGGTCTTGGTGGTGCTGGCTGACCAACTGGGCAAGCCGGTAGGCGATATGTACAAAGGCGCTTGGGGACCCTCTATTCTGCAAATTTTGCTATTTGCACTCTACACCTATGGCCTGAGCGTCGTTAAACCGCACTATGTGCCAGGCGTGCCCAAATCTGCACGTACGTTGAACGGCTGGGCGCTGTGGAGCAAATGTTTACGCGGCATTATTCCATCGGCCCTGCTGATTTTCACTGTGCTGGGCTCCATGGGCGGTTTGCCGTTTCAAGACTCCGCCATTGCTACGCCCACCGAGGCGGGCGCCATGGGGGTGGTAGGGGCCTTGCTTTTGGCTGCCATGTACAAACGCCTGAATAAAGCCCTGTTGTGGGAAGCCATGGTGGGCACTATGCGCCTTACTGCGATGGTGGTGTTTATCTTGATAGGCTCGCGTGTGTTCAGCCAGGTGTTCCAGGGTGTCGATGGCTCCAAATGGGTGGAGCATTTGCTCACAGGCTTGCCCGGCGGGCAGGTAGGCTTCTTGGTGGTGGTGAACATTTTTGTGTTCTTCCTGGCCTTCTTCCTGGACTTCTTTGAGATCGCCTTCATTATTGTGCCCATGCTGGCACCGGTCGCCGACAAGCTGGGCATTAACCTGATCTGGTTTGGTGTGTTGCTGTGCGTGAACCTGCAAACCAGCTTTATGCACCCACCATTTGGATTTGCATTGTTTTATTTGCGAGGGATAGCGGATACGCTGTTTAAAGAAAAACGCATCCCGGAGGCGGTTAAATCCAATGATATTTATCTAGGCTCGATCCCGTGGGTGATCATGCAGTTGATCTTGGTGGTGGTGGTGATTTTTGTGCCACAAACCGTGACGGTGTTTCTGGATAAAGAAATTGTGGTGGATATTGATAAAGTAAAAATCGAGATGCCAGCGGAGATTGAGGCGGCCAATAAAGCCCCTGCTGCGGCCTCAGGCGGTACAGCCGCCGAAAACGCCGCTGCGGACGCAGCCGCCGCAGAAAAAGCTGCAGCCGAAGAACAAAAGAGAATCGAAGAATTGTTTAAAGAGAAGAAATAAAGCTCCATCCATGTTGACCATGAAAGTCCCTCATTGGCTGAATGCGTGAGGGGCTTTTTTTTGCGCAGCTTGGTGCAACAGAGTGCGGCGCAGCATGGTTGGTTTTACCGTCTCCTACTCCACCTACTTTATGTCTGATCTGAACCCCATTGACCAATTTGGCCCTCCGCCATTTCGTTTTGTACCCACGCTAAATCCTATGGTGTGCCGCGCTTTCTCGCGCACCTTTTGCTTGCTGGCATTGGCCATGGTGGTGGGCTGCGCGTATTGGGTGTTTGTCCTCTGGTCTACGGGTAAGCTCACCACAGGCACAGGCCGCGCGGCGGGGTCGGGCCTGAACTGGGCGCTGGCTGCGCTGGCACTGATGGCCTACACGTTGTGGTGCATCCTTACCAGCGTCACCACGCTGACCAGCAGCACCATAGAGCAAACCTTTGTGTGGAATAAAAAGCTGGACTTGCGCGAGCTGGCCTATGTCAAACTGATTCGTGTGCCAGGCTTGGATTGGTTGATAGCGCCGCGTCTGTATTGCCGCACTTTGCTCGGCAAATTTGCAGTTTTTTATACGTCGGACGTGAAGATGGTGGCTGAGTTTGAGCGCCTGCGTGATGAGCTGAGCGCTTTTCGCAAAGTGCGCTGAGCAAGCAAAAAGTACAGATGTAAAAAAACCGCCCGAAGGCGGTTTTTTTTATCTAAAGCACAAACTGGATTACAGCTTTTGCGACTGCATGAAGCTGTCAAACTTGGCTTCAGTAAAGCGGAACCACAGGTTCGAGTCAGCGCGGAACTTGCTGTAGTCAGCATAGATCTTCTTCCACTCTGGGTTTTTAGCGTTCAATTCGTCGTACAAGGCCATCGACTCTTTGAACGCTGAGTTCAGCACATCGTTAGGGAATGGATGCAGCTTGGTACCTGAGCCTACCAACTGTTTGAGTGCGCCAGGGTTGCGCGCATCGTACTTGGCTTGCATGTCCACGTGGGCGTGAGAGGCAGCGGCCTCCACAATCGCTTTGTTTTCTGCCGACAAAGCGTTGAATGCTTTGTCGTTGATGTAGAAGTCCAGCTGTGGACCGCCTTCCCACCAACCTGGGTAGTAGTAGTGCGGGGCTACTTTATTGAAGCCCAATTTTTGATCATCATAAGGACCCACCCACTCGGCGGCATCGATGGTGCCTTTTTCCAGGGCTTGGTAAATCTCGCCAGCGGGGATGTTGGTAGGAACGCCTCC
>JAYVDN010000182.1:0-3769 GCA_043749385.1 Polaromonas sp. | reverse complement strand
CAGTGACTGCACCTGCCGCGCTGAGGTTGGCTAGCGCCTTGCTGGCGCTTTGCCGCGCTTGGCGCAGCACCACCAAGTCACCCATGTGGTGCGGAATTTCATGCACCAGCACCGCCAAGGTGGCGGCCAGGCCCAGTTTGGTGTCGGCCATGTAGGCGGCTGCTATCAAGATGCCGTCGCCAAAGCAGTGCACACTGTCACCCAGCAGCACGGCCCAGCCGCCGCCGGCGTGGTCGTGGCCATGGGAGGCGGCTGAGGCTTGGCTTGCATGCCCGCGTGCCGAGTGGTCGTGCGCTGCATCATCGTTGACCGCGTGGCTGTGTGTGCCAGCGGGCTCAGCTACAGCAGCGTTACCCCCATGGTGGTGCTCATGCCCGTGGTGGTACAGCTCAGCTTTGTCGAGCAAAAAGAAAAAGATCAAACCCGCAAGCAGCGTCGTAAACAAAGCCTGCGCACCCGCTTGGCTTTCAAACGCCTCGGGCAGCAAATGCATAAACGCAGTGCCCAGCAGCGCGCCCGCAGCCAAGCTCAGCAGATGCTGGGTGTAGCGCGAGAGCACGCCGTACGTCAGCAGCCCCGCAATCCATACGCTGCCGATGCCTGCTAGCAGAGTTCCGATGATGATGGCGAATAAATTCATACACTACGTTTTTTATAGCTGCTTGCGCACAATTTTAATGGGTGAGAGCCACTATTCATTTGAAAATACCCTCAGGCATAAAGCCGGTTTAAATCGTGCTGGGCGCGATTTTCAAACAGGACGGCCCCTTGCTTGCGCGCCAGTTCAATAGCGGCATGCAGATCTGCCTGCACAAGCGCCTGCGCATCGCCTCGGGCGTGGTGCAGCAAAGCGCGCAGGCGCAGGTATTCGGCTTCTACCCAAGTCATGCCCGACGCAAAAAAATACTCTGCTATGGCCAATACTTCCAGGCCGTCATCCACCCGGCCGTGGCGCTGGCAGGCCTGGGCATACAGCACGTACCACACGTTGGAATAGGCGTGCGCGGCCACTAAAAAATCAACCCCGCGCCGAGCCTGCACAAAGCCTTCCTCAACGTGCCCCTGCAAAACGAGCGACAGGCCCACGAACAGGTCTGCATGCCCCGTCCAGGTAGGCAGGTGATGCTGCTGCATCAAGTATTGCAGCTCGGTTGCACGGCTGGTCAGCTCACCCTCTTCCCCATTCAAGGCTGACAGAAAGCAGTCACCAAACGCCAAGGTGTTGCACAGGGTGTGGACATTGGCTTTGTTACGTGCTTCAGCCAGAGTTTTGTCGCGCCACAGTCGGGCAGAGGTGGTTTGGTCAAACAGCGTGTAGGCTTGCGCCAAACCTACCATCACCATAATTTGGTGGTTGGTAGGCCCCAGTTTTTCCATCGCTTGCGCATGCAGTTGGGGGTTGTAGCGTGCGAGAAACTGCTCAGCTTCGGCAACGCCCTCGATCAGTTGACCCCGAAACAACAGAATGGTGCTCATGTACCGGTGGGCAATCAGTTGATCCACTTCGCTGCCTCCGGCAGCGGCTATTTGAATGCGTTGCGCCATCTCGTAGACACCACTCTGGTTACCCGCTGTAGCCAACAGCAGCAGCTTCATGGCCATGGCGGGCACCAAGCTGGCTTTGTTGTTCAGCGACTCGCTCAGCGCGGAAATGCGGGCCACATCGAGTTCAACTTCGGGAGCGCGATGCCCGCGCACCGCAATCAGCGGCCCCATCAGGCTGACCCGCAAGGCGAACTCCTGTTCGTCACGGGAACGACCGGCAGCCTGCTCCAAGGTCATCGACAGCGCTTGTTGAAAATGCTCAATCGCTTCCAGATAAGCCGAGCGCTGGTCTGCGTCGCTGCCAGCCCGCTCCAGGTGCACAATAGCGCGCCCAGCCTGACCAGCCGCCGCCAACTGGATCGCCATAACCTGAGGCGCTGCTTTGGCAATAACGGAAAACTGCGACTCCAGGGTGTCGGCCACCAGAGCATGCAGGCGTCGGCGTTCGCGGCGCACCAGCAGACTATAGGCGGCCTCATACACCAGCATATGGCGAAACGCCACCGCAGCGCCATAGCGGCTGTGGCCGGCTACAAACACGCCCGCCTGCATCAGTTCGGCAATGCCTTGGCGGGTTTTTTGCTCGTCCAGCGACGACACTGCAATAAGCAGCTCCACAGGAAACTCACGGCCGATCACGGCAGCAATGGGAGCGATTTCGCGCCCGTATTCAAAACTGTCCAACCGGGCCAGCAAAGACTCAGTCAAGGTGGACGGGATAATGGAAAGCAGGCTATGTGCATCCGTGCTGCGCGCAGCAGTTTGCAGATAGCCGCGTGTCAGCTCTTCGGCAAAAATAGGCACCCCGTCAGAGCGTGCCACGATAGCATCTTGCACAGAATCGGGCAGTACCAGAGGGTGCGCCAATGTCTGCACCAGGCTGCGCACCTGGTGGCGCTCAAGGCGCTCCAGCTGCATCACGCTGGCCTGCGCTGTTTCGGCCCAAGCCGGCACAGGGCCTGCTCGGGTGGTGGCGATCAGCAAGATGGGCAGGCTAGAGAGTCTGTCCGTCAGATTACCAAACAGCTCCGAAGTAGAGGCATCGATCCAGTGCAGATCTTCAATGACAATCACCAATGCTTGCTTGGCCAACATGGCAAACAGGTCGATCAGTGCAGTAAAGGTCAAGGCGCGCAGCTCATGCGAGCCCAATCCCTGCAAAGGTGAGCCGCTGGCCATCTTGATGCCCAGCATATCTGCCATCAGCGCCAGGTTGTGTGCTGAATGCGCGCCCACCAGTGCCAGCAGCGATTGAAGCTTGTCCAGCGCAAGCTCTGGTGCCTGACCCGCCACAATACCGGCTCGCCGCTCCACAAAGGAGCGCACCGGGTGCAAAGGCGCGGCTACGTTGTAGGGCGAGCATTGAAACACCAGTTTGTCTTGTGCGGTGCCACCCATTTGGGCCATGGCGTCGCCCACCAGCCGGGACTTGCCCATACCGCTGTCGCCCTTGATGACCAGCACTTGACCCTGGCCCCTGCGCACTGCATTGATGTGCGCTTTGATTTGCTGCATTTCGGTGTCCCGCCCCACCAGCGCATACTGGTGGCGACTGGCTTGGGTTGCGTCAAAACGGCTACCTGCGGGCTTTTCTTGCAGCACGCGCCAAAGGGGTATGGGGTCCTGAAATCCTTTAAGGGGAAAAGCGCCCAAGTGGCTGCAGTCAAAAAAGTTTGCGATACGCAGCTGCGTACTGGGCGCAATGACCACCGTGTCGGGTTCTGCCACGGCCTGCGCCCTGGCGGCCAAATTGGGGGTCTCGCCGATGGCGTTTTCTTCGGTATGCTCGCCCGTTGAAAAAGGCTTGCCTACGACCGTAATGCCGGTAGCAATACCAATGCGCACCTGCGGTTGCTGATCGCCAAACGCCGATAGCTGCCCTACCTGGCGGACCACGTCCAGCGCCGCACGCACAGCGCGCTCGGTATCGTAGTCGCGTGCCTGCGGGTAGCCAAAATAGGCCATCACACCATCACCCAGATACTGGGCAACCCACCCCCCATGCACTTCAATAACCTGGGTCAACAGAGCGCGGAAAGTGGCGATGTACCCCAGCAGGTCTTCTGGGTCCACTTTGGCGGACAAAGCGGTAGAACCCACCAAATCACAGAACATCACCGTAATCTCGCGGCGCTGTACCGTGGCCGCCGCCTGCGCTACGTGATGCCGATGCGGGTTGGCGAGTGCGCCGTCCATCGCCGCCCCACTGGGGACTACTGGCCGT
>JAYVDN010000181.1:0-7812 GCA_043749385.1 Polaromonas sp. | reverse complement strand
AAAAATTACTAAAACAACTTTATAGCTTTTCCGTCAATTTTGGTTTTTAGTTTGTCTTCTCTTTTTTGCGTCCTTTGCGTAACCTTTGCGCACTCTGCGTCCGGAAGTCCGCATTAAATCCTTCAGCCCAATACAACTTGCGAGACGATATTGCGCTGCACTTCGTTGCTGCCGCCGTAAATTGTCGTCTTGCGCATATTGAAGTACGTCGATGCCAGCGGCGCGCAGTGCAGCCCGGCACCGGGAAAGTCGCCTTGCCAGCCCGCTTCCATGGCCTCGTGGATCAAGGGCAGGGCGTAAGGCCCGGCGGCCAGCATCATCAGCTCGCTGTAGCGTTGCTGGATCTCGCTGCCACGAATCTTCAAAAGGCCAGCGACATCCAACGCTTGTTTGCCCGATTTTTCTGCCGACAGCACGCGCAGCACCATCATCTCCAGCGCCACCACGTCCACTTCCAGTTTGGCAATTTCGTCCCTAAAGCGAACGTCGTCGTACACGCCTTCGGTTTTGGCGATGCGCTTGAGTCGCTCCAGTTCGCGTTTGGCGCGGTTCACATCGGCGATGTTGGTGCGTTCGTGGCTGAGCAAATGCTTGGCGTAGGTCCAGCCTTGGTTCTCTTGGCCTACCAAGTTTTCGATCGGCACTTCGACATTGTCAAACCACACCTCGTTGACTTCGCACTCGCCGTCCAGCAGCTTGATAGGGCGCACGCTGACGCCTTTGCTTTTCATGTCGATCAAGAGGAATGAAATGCCGGTTTGCGGTTTGCCTTCATTACTCGTGCGTACCAGGCAAAAAATCCATTCGCCAAACTGGCCCAACGTAGTCCAAGTTTTTTGGCCGTTCACAATGTAGTTATTACCTACGCGCTCTGCTTTGCACTTGAGCGAGGCCAGGTCGGAGCCCGAGCCGGGTTCGCTGTAGCCTTGGCTCCACCATACCTCGCCACTGGCGATGCCGGGCAGGTGGCGTTTTTGCTGTTCGGGTGAGCCAAAGGTCATGATGACCGGGGCCACCATCACCGGGCCAAAGGGCACCACGCGCGGCGCGCCGGCCAGCGCGCATTCTTCTTCAAACAAATGCTTTTGCACTTCGTTCCAGCCCGGTCCGCCAAACTGTACGGGCCAGGCGTGGCCGAGCCAGCCTTTTTTGCCCAAAATCCTGGCCCAGCTTTGCATATCGTCACGCGACAGGCGCAAGGCATTGTGCACTTTTTGGGAAATGTGGCTGGGCAAATTGCCCTTGACCCAGCTGCGCACGTCTTGGCGAAACTTCTCTTCTTCGGGGGTAAACGCTAAATCCATACGGTTCTCCGTCCATCGATTTTTAGATAATCTGGCTTTATAGCACGGTCGTGCTTTTTTGTCAGTCGGTAGTGAGACAAAACCTGCCACCAGCATTGTGACTCAAGCGGCTACAGCCGTATCTTGCAGGCTGATTCCCAGTTGCTCGCTGATGGTCTTTATGTGCGCGCGCAGTTGCGTGTTGTCGGCTTTGAGCAAGGCTATGGCGTTTTCCAGCGCCGTGACGCGCGCCAGCAAGCCCTCTGCCTCTGCCGCAGTAGGCGCGTTGCTGACTAGCGCCTGCACGTCTACCTCGCCGCACAGCAGGTGCACCCAGCGCTGCTCGCGTGCGCCAGGCGCGCGGGGCAGCTTGAGCACCATGGGCGCGCCGTTGTCGTCGCCGCGTGTTTGCAGCTCTTGCAGCACGGCGTCTACAGCGGCCGCGTCGGTAAACTTGTACCAGCGCTCGCCACCGGTGCGCAGCTCGGCCGGGGTTTGCGGGCCGCGCAGCATCAGCAGGCCCAGCAGCACGGCCTGCTGCTCGCTCACCTCGGCCACCCGCATAAAGTTGTGCTCATAGCGCGGCACGCGGCTGGAGCTGCCCTCAAACACCAGGCTGCGGACCTTGAGCGCCTCCAGTGCCAAGCGTGCATCGTCGTCGCTGATCTCCATCACCGGGTCGCGGCTGGTTTTTTGGTTGCAGCCCAGCACTAGCGCGTTGAGCGACAGCGGGTAGCTGTCTGGCACGGTACGTGCTTTTTCCATCAAGGTGGCTAAAACGCGGGCTTCGATGGGGGTGAGTTGTTTAAAGGTCATGGCAAGTTGGGATAATGCTGTCTAAATGAAAAACATAGTGATTCTAATTTCAGGCGGCGGCACCAACATGGCGGCTATCGTGCGGGCCGCTCGAACTGAGCGCTGGGACGAGCGCTACGGGGCGCGGGTGGCTGCCGTAATCAGCCATAAAGCCGACGCGGGCGGCCTGCAGCTGGCGCAAGCCCAGGGCCTGCCCACCCATGTACTGGAGCACAAGCAGTACGCCAGCCGCGAAGCGTTTGACGCAGCGCTGGCCCAGGTGATTGATGGCTACACACCCGCGCTGGTAGTGCTGGCCGGTTTTATGCGGGTTCTGACGCCCGCGTTTGTGCAGCGCTACGCGGGACGTTTGGTCAACATTCACCCCTCTTTGTTGCCCGCCTTCCCCGGCCTGCGTACCCACCAGCGCGCCATCGACGCGGGCTGCAAATTTGCCGGTGCCAGTGTGCATTACGTCACAGCAGAGCTTGACCATGGCCCGATCTTGGCGCAAGCTGTGGTGCCGGTGGTTGACGGCGATTGCGCCGATACGCTGGCCGCCAGAATACTGACGCAGGAGCATCTGATGTACCCACGCACCATTGCTAAACTGCTGTCGAGTTAATCGTTTTATTCACAGTTGACCACAATGTGGTTCACTACTTAACTTATAGCTGCTCCCGCAATATTCCAAAGGTCTAGAGATTCAAATGGCATATATTTACGAACCTAACATGGTGCCACGCAACGCGTTGCCCTCTTTGCTCTGCGCTGCAGCTACTGCAGTGTGTATGCTGTGTGCTACCGCGCAAGCAGCCACTTTGCGCACTGTTAACGGTAATGTGCAAGTAGTGCGCGACGGCAATGTGCTGCCCGCTACAAAAAGCATGCGTTTGAAAGCGGGCGATGTGCTGCAAAGCGACCCCGCCAGCCCCGATACCGGAGCGGGCGCAGCCGCTGGTGGCGAAGCGCTGGTGCGCTTTGATGACGGCGCACGCTTGGCGCTGCGTAATGGCTCTTCGTTCGAGATTCAGGAACTGCAACTCAAAGGCCCTGCAGCCACGCGCGAAAAGATTATCAACGTGATCAAAGGCAGCTTGCGCTACATCTCCGGCATAGCCACCGTGCGGCAAAAAGTCACCTTCACCACCAGCACCGCCACCATTGGCATCCGCGGTACCGACATTGAGATTGTGGTGTCGGAAGAGGCCGTGCAGGACAACAACCCGGGCACCTATCTCAAAGTCAACACCGGTGCTGCGGTGCTGACGGCTCCCGACGGCGCGGCTGTAGAGGTAGCGTCGGGCGAGGTAGCCTACGGTGGCGAGCCAGAGCTCAACACGCGCGGCGCAGGCGGCGTACGCAGAGCGGCAGCACGCAAGGTGCAAGCTGCGGGTGCGGGATTGTTCAAGTCGTCCAGCCTGGACCGGTTGATGAATTGATACAAACCAGTCGCTTAAAAACTGGTCTTAGTCTGGAGCAGTATTTGAAACGGTTTAATCGCCGTGTCTCGCTGCAAGGGAAAAGCAAAGTCCAAATGCAGCACGGTTGATTTGGCTGAGCGCACACTGAAAAAGCGCAGGCCAAAACCTGCATCGCTAAGCCATCCCGCATTGGCTTTGCTCTGGTTGGGCCCGCCCCATGCGCGGCCCACGTCGTAGAAGACAGCGCCGCCAACGCGGAACAAGCGCCATATAAAGGCGTCAGAGTAAAACCGCTCCTCCACTGTGAGCAGGGCGCGGCGCTGGCCGTTTTGGTAGCGCGAAGGGTAGCCGCGCAAGCCGTTGTCGCCCCCCAGCTGCAACTGGTCCACAGAGTCTGCGCTGCCCGTCACGCTGCCCGATACGCCAATGTACAAGCGGCGCTGCGGATTGTGCGTCACATAGTACTTGGCCGCCAGGCTCAGCAACTGGTGCTCATTGCGGCCTTCGCCATACTGGCCCTTGATCGATGCTGATGCCAGCAGCTGGTGGCCAAAAAGCATGTAGCCATCACTCACAGCGGCTTGGTAGTCCCACAGATTGCGGGTAGAGCCCAGTGCGGTGAAGGAGCGGCCCAACTGCGTTTGCAAAGCAAAGCCATTGGGGATGTATTCCGCACGGCCCACTTGGTCGAGGTTGCTCAGCTTTTCAAAATCGTCTTGCACCACATCCAGTCGCACGTAGGGCGTGACCAGGCGCTGGTCTGCTGGCAGTGCAGGGGAGATGAAAGCGGGTGCCAAGCTAAAGCTGTCGTCTTGCAGCTTGACGCCGAGGTAGTAGCGCTTTGTCCAGCCATCGACCAAGCCGCGCGACCAGCCGCCATACAGGTCGGTTTTTTGCTGCTTGCGCTGGTACTGGTCTGCCAACACACCGGCGTTGTAGGACGAAATGCGGCTGTCTTCCGTCGAGCTGCTGATGCCAGCGGCCCAGCGCGCGTCGAGCGCGTAAAACGGCCGCGCGACAGCGAAGGCTTGGCTGCTGCCATCGTCATAGCTGCCTTTTTTGTAGCCGATCTCGGTCCAGTTGCCCAGCAGATGGCGGTGCGACACCTCGAACTCGGTGCCCTTGCGGTCCGCATTGCTGGAGCTGGACAAACCCACAGACAAGCCGGTTCCTAAAAAGTTGCGCTCCTGAAACTTTAGCCCAGTGGTATTGCTTCCCCCCGCGCGGCTCAAGTTCACGCTGGCCGTGAGCGACCAGGTGTCAAAGGTTTTGACCTCGATATCCACCACGCCATCGCGGTAGGCGACGACCTGGATGCTCACATCGTAGATAAACGCATTGGTGCGCAGCAAACGCTCGGTCTCTTCGATACGCTTGACGGACAGCTTTTCACCCTTGTGAAACAGCAGAGAGTGCACAATGATGCTGGGCCGGGTTTTGATGTGCAGGGCATTGGCCCATCGGTACAACAGGGCGCGCTCGCGCGGGTCGTCAGGGTCAAAAATGTTCTGGGTGTTGATGCGTATTTCGCCTATCACGGCACCTGCGGCTTCCAGCTCGGCCAATGTGGGCAGTGTGGGCTGTGGACTTGGCGTACTTGGAGATACAGCGCCCGAGGCTTGCGCTATGGTGACCTCTCGCAAAGCACCTTCCAGGCGGGCTGCAGAAACTGAGTGCTCAACTTGGGCTGCATCGTCTGGCACCCCATCAGCGGCTAGGGCACTGTGCAAGCAAGCCGCAAAAACTACGCTGGCTAAACCCAATGCGCGCAGCATGGGTTCAGCTCTCCAGCTTGGTAAAGCGCTTGCGTTGCACGCCATCTACCAGCAGATCACCATTGAACATCGCCGCTGGCCGCACCCACAGGCCCATTTGGCCGTACAAGGCGCGGTAAAGGGTAAGGGGTTCCAGCGTTTCGCTGTGGCGCACGGTGCCCACCACCTCATACAGGCCGCCTTTGTAGTGGCGGTATTTGCCCAGTGGGGTTTCAATCAGGGGCGGCAGGTCATCGTCAGTCATGGCGCAATATTTAAGCCTTATTTTGGACACTATTTGGGCTACAGCCCAATAGAATATCGCGGGAGCAGCTATTAGATGTGTAGCAAATTTACAGACATTCAGCGCACAGGGTTTTCAATACGCCCAATACCGTCGATCTCTACCCGCACTGTATCACCCGCTTTCAGGTATTTGGGCGGCTTGAAACCAATGCCCACACCTACGGGAGTGCCAGTAGCGATCAAATCGCCAGGGTACAGGGTGACACCGGCGGAGAGGGTTTCGATGAGTGTGGGGATGTTAAAAATTAAATCGGTGGTTTTAGCGTCTTGGCGCAGCTCGCCATTCACATAGCAACGCATCTGCGTATTGGTGGCATCGCATTCGTCGGCACTCACCAGCCAGGGGCCCATGGGGCAGAAGGTGTCGAACGACTTGCCCAGGTGCCACTGTGAGTGGCGCTGCTGCCAATCACGCGCGGTCACGTCGTTGATGATGGTGTAGCCCCAGACGTGCTGCATGGCGTCTGCCGCTTTGATGCCCTTGCCGCCCTTGCCGATCACTACCGTCAGCTCAGCTTCGTAGTCAATCGCGTCGGACACGCCCACGGGCATGTCGATAAAGTCGGTCGGGCCAACGACGGACTCGGGCACCTTGGTGAAGATGATGGGCACGGTAGGAACGTCAGCACCGGGTTTGGCGCTGCTGTCAAAGCCGCTGCCGGCAAACTCTTTGGCGTGCGCAATGTAGTTTTTGCCCACGCAAAAAATATTGCGACGCGGTCGCGGTATGGGTGCGGTGAGCTGCACGCTGGCCAAAGGCACGGCGGCTTGCAGCGCAGGCAGGGCCTCGCCACGTGCCAGCGCTTCGATAATGGGCAGCGCGCCCAAGGCGGCGGCTTCTTTGCTGAGGCTAAAGACTTGTACCGAAGTCAAATCCTTGCTCACGAGACCGACGCTGGGAACGCCGTTGAGGCGAAAGGCTGCAATTTTCATGGTGACGAGGGTGGGTAGAAAAGGGGTTAAAAAGAGGCGTGATGGGACAGGCATCCAACCGCACAATTATCGTGCTGCGCGTTGGGGTCTTCTCGCACGGGGAAATACGTAGCGCCAGCAGGCGGCGAATGGGTAACATGGCTTCCATACATTTGCACCACTTCATCTTGTACCGCTTTTTGGAAAGACCCTCTATGCATCGCCGCACTTCTTTGTCTGCCCTGTTGGGCACTTTGTTTTTGGTTCTGCCGCTCTGGGCCACAGCCCAAGCAGCTTGGCCTACGCGTGCTATCACCATGGTCGTACCATTTCCACCCGGTGGCCTTGCCGACATCGTGGCCCGCCCCGTGGCCGAGGCGCTATCGCGCGAGTTGGGGCAGCCAGTGATCATTGAAAACAAAGCCGGTGCAGGCGGCGGTATTGGCATGGGCTTTGCAGCCAAGGCCAAGCCCGATGGCTACACGGTGTTGCTTGCCTTGTCGTCCCTTACC
This sequence comes from Polaromonas sp., assembly GCA_043749385.1. Classification (GTDB taxonomy): domain Bacteria; phylum Pseudomonadota; class Gammaproteobacteria; order Burkholderiales; family Burkholderiaceae_C; genus JAAFIP01. The sequence continues at coordinate 826 of JAYVDN010000181.1, read as the reverse complement.
GTCATCCCCGAGGCCGACGCACTCTTGGGCCGCAGCCCCATGTTCCACCTGCCCGACCTGCGCCCCATCGCCCGCTTTACCGCTGACCCCACAGTGCTGGTAGTGCGCGCCGATGCGCCGTACAAAACCGTGCAAGACTTTGTCAACGATGCCAAAAAACGCCCCGGTGCGCTGAACTACGGCTCGTCTGGCAACTACGGCACCATGCATGTGCCGATGGAAATTCTGGCGCAAACCGCTGGCGTGAAGATGGCGCACATCCCCTTCACCGGCGCAGCCCCCGCCGTGGTGGCCCTGCTGGGCAGCCAGGTCGATGCCGTGTCGTCCGGCCCGGCCACAGTGCTGCAACACATCAAAGCGGGCAAGCTGCGCGCGCTAGGCCACTGGGGCAACGCGCCGCTGGCTTCCTTGCCCGACGTGCCCAGCCTGAAAGACGCTGGCTACTCTGCCGAATATGCCCAGTGGTCCGGCCTGTTCATCCCCGCAGGCGTCCCCGAGCCCATCGCCCAGCGCCTGCGCGCAGCAGCCAAAGTGGCCGCCTCGGACGCCAAAGTGAAAGAGATCATCGGCAACGCGGGCAGTCCGATTCAGTATTTGGACGCGCCCGAGTTTGAAAAATACGTGCAAGCTGACTCCAAACGCATGGTCGATGTGGTCAAGCGCATAGGTCGCTTGGATTAAACCCGAATAGCCAAAACCAAATACCGGACGCAGAGGACGCAAAAGTTACGCAAAGGACGCAAAAGAAGACAAAAATAAAACCCCAAATATTTTGAAAATTTGAGTTTTAAAAATGTAGTTGCTTTATGAGTTTGAGTTTCTTTTT
>JAYVDN010000180.1:0-3347 GCA_043749385.1 Polaromonas sp. | reverse complement strand
TGGCAAAGGCAGTGTCAAAACACCGCGCAGCGTGGCCTACGATATTTTGCGCGAGATTTTGCGCGAGGCACGCCAGTTCAACCCCAAAGAGTTTCGCGTGGTCGCGGCGCCGCAAGTCATCGAACTCTTTCTGGATGAAGAAAGCCAGCACCTGGCCGGCCTGTCGGACTTTATTGGCAAGCCGATTTCCTTGCAGGCTGAGGGCGGGGTGAGCCAGGAGCAATACGATATTGTGTTGATGTAAGCGATGACTGGCCTGCATATCCCCATACTGATGTACCACCAGATAGACGCGCGCCCCGCGCGCGGCACGCCAATGCGCGGCCTGGTGGTATCTCCAAGCTCGTTTGCACGGCAAATGGCCCTGCTGCGTGCCATGGGTTACCAAGGGCTCAGCATGTCGGCCTTGATGCCTTATTTGCGCGGTGAGAAGCAGGGCAAGGTGTGCGGCATCACGTTCGACGACGGGTATGTGAACAACATGGAACACGCCATGCCGGTGTTGCAGCGCCATGGGTTCTCCTCAACTTGCTATTTTGTCAGTGGGCAATTGGGCGGCTCGAATGTGTGGGACCACGGCAAAGGTATCGCGCCCAAGCCCTTGATGCAGGCCCAGCATGTGCGCCAGTGGCTGGCTGGTGGACAAGAGGCGGGCGCGCACACGCGCAGCCATGCAGACCTTACCCAACTGGATGCGGCGCAAGCCATGGATGAAATACAGGGCTGTAAACGTGAGCTTGAAGACGCCAGTGGCGCGGTGGTGAACCAGTTTTGTTATCCCTATGGTTTCTACAATGCGTCTTTGGTCGAGCAGGTGCGCCAGGCAGGCTACGCCGCAGCCACCACGACGGCCCGAGCGCGCGCCACTACCCAAAACTCGGTATGGGAGCTGCCCCGCGTGCCGGTGATGGGGTCCGTTTGGTTGCCACAATTTTGGCGCAAATTGGCCACCGCATATGAGGACCAGCGCCGTGGGTAGTGCAGCGCAAGTCAAATTGCCTGATCGTCGGTTGAAAGTGGCGGTGCTCAACCGGATTTTCTCCAGCACCGGAGGCGGGGCAGAGCGCTACTCCATCGCGCTGGTAGAACAACTGGCCGCCACGTACGAGATTCATGTGTTTGCACAAGAAATCAACCACGCTTGGCCAGGTGTGAGCTACCACTTGATCAGCGGTTGGTTCAAAAAACCACGCTGGCTCAATCAGCTTTGGTATGCTTACGCTAGCTGGCGCGCCACGGGGCAGGGTTTTGATATTGTTCATTCTCATGAAAATGTGTGGCACGGCCAAGTGCAAACTATCCATGTAAAAACTGTCAAACGCAGTCTCTTGGAAGGGCGAGTGGGGTGGCGGCGGGCATTGCGTTGGTTCAAAATTGTGCTCAGTCCCAGGCTCGTCAGCTATCTGGCGCTGGAGCGCAACCGAATGTCACCACGTCCGGGAACCGCCGTCGTAGCCGTCTCGCAAAACCTGCATGAAGAGGTATTGGCGCACTACCCGCAAGCAAAGCGCCACATCCATGTCATCACCCCAGGAGTGGGTTTACCTGAGCACATATTGACCCAGGCGCAGGCACGCACTGCGTTAGGTGTGCCAACGGAAGGACGCTACGTTCTGTTTGTGGCCAACGACTATGCGCGCAAAGGTTTATCAACATTGCTAGAGGCGCTGCGCGGTATGGATGGCGTGCATTTGCTGGTAGTGGGGCATGCTGGCCAGATCGAGCGATACCAGACAGTAGCAGGCGGACTGGGCTTGCAAGGCCGTGTGCACTTTCTAGGCTCTTTACAAGAGATGGACGCTGCCTATTTTGCCGCAGATGTACTGGCGCATCCAACCTTGGAAGACAGTTTTGCCATGGTCGTGCTGGAGGCAATGGCGCATAGCTTACCGGTAGTCGTGAGCAGTGGTGCCTACTGCGGCATTGCATCTTTGCTGACGCACGATGCCCACGCACTGATCTTGAACTATCCAGAGGATGCCCTTGCGCTGCGGCAAGCTCTTGTGCGGGTTGTGAGCGATAGCACTCTTGCCAATACTCTGCGCCAGATGGGAAAGACTTTTGCCAACCAGCACTCTTGGCAACACACCGCACAAGCCTATGCGCGCTTGTATGAAGAGCTATCGAAACCTGCCGTCAAGCCACCAATTTAAAGTGCTTCTTGCTGAAGTCCAAACCCGTTAAGCTTTCTACTTTTTTGGACAAACGGTATTTCTTCTCTTTGGGAGTGAGCTGGTAGTCAGGATTGAATACGAGGCTGGTTTCTGCCTCGTGGGCGATCCAGTGGGCCATCACACTAGGGTGCGTCTGTTCAAACTTTTTCACAGCTAGAGGGTCAAAATTGGCGTAGCTGATCTGCATGGGAGTCGAACCCTTCCAGTATTTGGCAACTTGGTCAAGTTTGGCCTGCATTTGCTCTTGCTTGCGTACCCAGCCGTAGTGAAAAATACGCGCATTGGCCAAAGCACAATGGGCAAAACGCGGACGCTTGTGTTGGTGCATCACCAGCCAGTATTGCCCATCGGGCGCATAAGAGCGGATGGTGTTGCGAATCAGGCGGCACTCGCGGCGGTACCAGCCCGGACTGATGGATACATAGTCTGGAGTACCATAAAAATGCACATAGTCGAATACCAGAGCTTCTACCGCAGGGTTGGCATGGTGTTGGTTGACTGAGGCGCGAATTTTCGCCAAATCCTCTTCGTGCACCACCTCATCGCCTTCCAGGTAAAAAGCCCAGTCGCCTGTGCAGGCATACTGCGCGATCATTTTTTGCTGCGCATAGACAAAGCCACGGTCGCCCATGCGGTCGTTCCACACGGTGTCGATAATTTTGATTTTGGGATCGCCAATAGCCACAATGCGCTCGCGCGTGTCGTCCTCACTGGCACCGACTGCAATCACAAACTCGTCCACCAGTGGCAACAACGAACGAATCGATTCCACAAATGGGAAGCCCAGGGAGCTTCCATTGCGAATGAAGGTAAAGCCGCTGATGGAGGCTTGCAATGGTGTGGCGCTCTGTGGGTGTGTCATAGGTCTGTTAACTCTGGCGTGATGGCGTCCGCCTGCGAGCCCATGCGGTAGAGTTTGGCATAGGCACCTTGCTGGGCAATCAATTGGGCATGGGTGCCCATTTCAACGATAGCGCCATGGCCCATCACCACAATACGGTCGGCATGCTCGATGGTAGAAAACCGGTGGGCTATGATGACGGTGGTGCGCCCTACCGCTAGCCGCTGCATAGCCGATTTAACAGCCTGCTCGGATTCGGTGTCCAGCGCCGAAGTCGCCTCATCCAAAATCAGGATCGGTGCGTTTTTGTAGATGGCGCGGGCAATAGCCAG
>JAYVDN010000179.1:0-6961 GCA_043749385.1 Polaromonas sp. | reverse complement strand
ATGCGACTTGCAGTGCATGGCACTGAAGCGCGGGAAGAATTGCCAAGGCCTAAAGCCCTTGCGCGCAGTGCCGCAGAAACGACGAACTGCAGCGCAGTGACTACACCTTCAACACTGCGCGCCATTTTGACAACACCATATCGACAGATTGCTCAATCGATATATAAGAGTTGTCTAGTAGCACAGCATCTTGCGCTGCTTTCAAAGGTGCGATGCTGCGACCGGAGTCTCGGGCATCGCGCGCTGCCAAATCAGTGCGAAGGTCTTCGAGTTTAGCAGAAATTCCCTTTGAAATCAACTGCTTATAGCGCCTGTCTGCCCGCTGGGGGGCGCTGGCGGTGAGAAATATCTTCAGTGCAGCCTGGGGGAAAATCACCGTGCCCATGTCTCGGCCGTCGGCCACCAAGCCGGGTAGCTTGGCAAAACTCAGTTGTAACTGGGTCAAAGCGGCCCGCACAGCGGGGTAGACGGACACTTTAGACGCGCCCACGCCCATGTGCTCTGAGCGAATCGACTCTGACACATCATCTTCGTTAAGCAAAACGGCATCGCCCTCAAACACCACAGGCAGATGGGCCGCGATGTAGGCCAAACCCAGCTCGTCATCCCAGGCCACGCCAGAGCGTTGGGCTGCTAAGGCAGTTAAGCGATAAAGCGCGCCCGAGTCGAGGTAGTGGTAGCCAAGGCGCTGGGCGATCTGGCTGGCCAAGCTGCCTTTGCCAGACGCCGAAGGACCATCCACGCAGATAACAGGCACCTGCTCTGCGGTGGCGACGTCAAACAAGACCTCGAAATAGTCGGGAAAAGTTTTGGCGACGCACTTGGGGTCTTCGATACGGATGGTTTTGCCCGCCGGGTTGAAAGCGGCGAGTGAAAAGCACATGGCCACGCGGTGGTCGTCATAGGTATGGATGCTGGCGCTGTGCCACGCCCCCACGCTTGCCGCTTCGCGTACTACGCTGCCCCTAGTTGGGGGAGGGGCCCCGACTATGCCGGTGCGCGGGGCTCTCGCGCCTAAGGGCGGCCTGTCGGCGCTCGGTGTTTGACCTGGCGGCGTAACCTGTATAAAGTCCGCGCCTTCCACCACGGTGGCACCCAGTTTGCGCAGCTCACAGCCCATGGCGGCGATGCGGTCGGTTTCTTTGACACGCCAGCTGGCGATATTGCGCAGGGTGGTGGTGCCGTCGGCATACAGCGCCATGACGGCCAAGGTCATGGCGGCATCGGGGATGTGGTTGCAGTCCAGGTCAATAGCCTTGAGCGGCCAGGCGCCGCGCCTAATGTCCAGATGATTAGGGCCGCTGTCAATCTGTGCGCCCATCATGGCGGCAGCTTCGATAAAACGGATATCGCCCTGGATCGAATTTTTGCCCAAGCCTTCAATACGAATACTGCCGTTTGTCTCTGTAGCAATTGCGCCAAGCGCTATGAAGTAGCTAGCGGAAGAGGCATCAGCTTCGACATAAACATCACCCGGCGACTGGTAGCGGCTTCCAGCAGGAATCGTAAAACGCTGCCATCCTTCGCGCTGCACTTTGATGCCAAAGCGGGCCAGCAGATTGAGCGTGATTTCAATATAAGGTTTGGAGATCAACTCACCCACGACCTCAATCACAATACTCTTGGTGGCCACCAGTGGCAGCGCCATCAGCAGAGCGGTGAGGAACTGGCTGGAGACGTCACCACGCACTTGGATGGGGGCATCCAGTTTCAAAGCTGGTTGACCCATACGCAGCGGTGGGTAACCCTCGTTACCAATGTATTGCACTGAGCACCCAAGTTGGCGCAGCGCATCTACCAAATCACCGATGGGTCGCTCATGCATGCGCGCAACGCCGCAGAGGGTGAAATCACCACCCAAAACGGCCAGCGCTGCGGTCAGTGGCCGCATAGCCGTGCCAGCATTGCCTAAAAACAGTTTGACTGGACTGCGTGGCGCATTGCTGCCCAGGCCGGTGATGGCTATTATGTCGCCAGTTTTGTCTACCTGGCAGCCCAGAGCTGCCAGCGCATCCAGCATGACGCGGGTATCGTCAGAGTCCAGCAGATCGTGCACTATGGTGCGACCCGCGCTGAGCGCTGCCAGCAACAGCACACGGTTAGAAATGCTTTTGGAGCCCGGCAGACGTACTACGCCTTGGGCGCTGGTCAGCGCCGGGATGTCGAGAAATTCAGTGCTGTACATCAGCGGTGATCGCAGATAAAAAAGGGAAAGATAAAAACCAAAACGCTGGCTACTTGCGCACAGTCATGCGCCATTGGGCACGTGTAAGGCTGGCTTTGTCAATCTCAGCTTCCAATGATTCCACTTCATCGCGCGTGATCATCTGCTCCAGGTTCAGCATGGCTTTTTGGAATAGCTTGGACTGGGCCAATAGCTCCTGGCGGTTGGCCATGAGCACATCGCGCCACATATGCGCATCGCTGGCAGCAATGCGTGTGAAGTCACGAAAACCGGGGCCTGCCAAAGACAGATAGTCTTTGCCGTTCGGTTGGTCGGTGATGGCGTTCATCAACGCAAAGGCAATCAAATGCGGCAGGTGGCTGACGGCGGCGTAAGCGGCATCGTGGGCCTCAGGCGACATTTGCAGTACTTGGCAGCCCAGTGCCGTCCACAAGTCGACGGCCTTTTTCAGCTGCACCACTTGCGTGCGCTCGGTGGGTGTCAATATGACTTGCTTGCCAAAGTAAAGACTGGCATCAGCATGCTCTACGCCCGAGACTTCTTTGCCGGTGATAGGGTGCGCCGCTACAAAAACGCCGGCGTGCTCTTTGAGTACCCGGCGCGATGCATCCACTACATCGCGTTTGGTAGAGCCTACATCCATGATCAACATGCTGGGCGTGATCAAATGCTTGATCGCTTTGAAGCTGGCTTCGGTAGCCGATACAGGTACGGCCAGCAGCACAATGTCTGCACCTGAGACGGCCATTAAAGCGGAGGGTGCTTCTACATCGATGACGCCCATTTGACGTGCGCGCTCAGTCGTGGAGGGGGATTTGCTGTAACCCACGACACGCTTGACAAGTCCTGCCTTTTTCATAGCCAGCGCAAACGAGCCGCCCATCAAGCCGCAACCGATGATGCCTAATTGTTCAAACATGGCGTGCCTTGTGTCTCTATTTATGGTTATGCGCTGGTGGGGTAGGTGCCCAGCACTTTGTAGAACGCGCACAGGCCGCGTAGCTCAGCCAGCGCTGCTGCCACATGGGGTTGGGCGGCATGGCCTGCTAAATCGATATAAAAATAATACTCCCATTGCCCCGTACGTGCGGGGCGCGACTCAAACCGTGTCATCGACACGCCATGGGTTTTGAGGGGTACCAACAGGTCATGCACCGCGCCAGGCTTGTTGGGCACCGAGACTATCAAGCTGGTGCAATCTCTGCCACTGGCCTGCGGTGTTGGCAATGTGTCGGGTAGGCAAATCACGCTAAAGCGCGTGCGGTTGAAGGCATCGTCTTGTATGGCGTGCGCCGCAATGTGCAGGCCAAACTGGGCCGCAGCACGATCGCTGGCCAGCCCTGCCCAAGCGGAGTTTTCAGCCGCCAAGCGCGCACCCTCGGCGTTGCTGGACACCGCACGCCGTTCAGCGTTGGGCAAGTGTTTGTTCAACCAAGCTTGGCACTGCGCCAACGCAAGCTGGTGGGCTAGCACTACCTCAATGCCTTCTAGCGAGTTGGTTTTACGCAGTACGTTGTGCCGCACCATGAGGCTGACTTCGCCCACGACATGCGTAGGCGTATGTAAAAATAAATCGAGTGAGCGGGTAACCACGCCTTCGGTAGAGTTCTCAACTCCTACCACGCCGTACTGCGCAGTACCCGCTGCAGTGGCGTGGAACACTTCGTCAAAGTTGGCGCAGTAAATCAACTCGACACTGCTGCCAAAAAACTCCACTGCAGCTTGCTCACAAAACGTCCCTGCCGGTCCCAAAACCGCCACACGCTGCGGCGCCTCCAGACTGCGGCAGGCCGACATCACTTCGCGCCAGATGTGGCTGATGCTTTCGGCTTTGAGTGGCCCTGGGTTGGCGCTTTGCAACCCATGGATGACTTGCGCCTCTCGCTCCGGGCGGTACACCACGGAGCCTTCTAGACGCTTGATCTCGCCCACCTCATTGGCTAAGCTGGCGCGCTGGTTCAGCTTGTTCAGCAGCTCCAGATCCAGTGCGTCAATTTCTATACGAAGCTGCGCCAGCGTGCGCAAAGGGGCTTTGCTCATTGCGGTTTACTTGTTGGGTGTAGATGCAGGTACGCCTACAATTTTGGCAGCTGCTGTGTCGAACACTTTGCTGCGTGCAGTGACTTGATCGCGTGTGCCGTCCACAATGGCTTTGACGTACAAATTACCCAGCTCTGGTGCAATGGTCTGGTATTTTTTAAACACCGGCGCTTCCAGTAGAGCCACCAATTGTTTGAGCTCATCTTGCGAAAAACGCTCTGCATAGGCACCTACCAACACCTCGTTGCGGGCCTTTGGTGCTTGGGCTGTGATGAGTTTGAGTGTGTCGTCGTTGAATTTTTTCAACTCTGCATCCAGTGCAGCGATGGCACCTTGTTGTTTGGCAGCAGGCAAGTTGGCTACCCGCTCGTCCCAATTGCCAATCATTTGCTGGGTGGCAGAGTCTGCCAGCTGGGCCAGCATGCGGTCCATTTCTGCACCTTCTTGCGCAGCTACGGCGCGTACCGCCAGGGGCCGCTTGGCATCGGTGGTTTGCGCATAAACAGGGCTGCTAGCCCCATAACATATGGCGCAAGCAGCTATTAATTTAGCAGCTATAGAGGAAGTTTTTTGTATGGCGTTAGTCATGGGTATCCTTAGTTTGTTACGTATTTCAGTGAATGGGGATTGTGCGCGATGGCCGCTTAAGTCGTAGCATCGCCACTCGAAGTGTCGCCCTCATTCTCACTCTCGTTGTTACCATTTGCAGCGTTGTTTGCGCTGCCGTCGGTAGTGTCTTGCGCATCTGGTGCGGCGTCGTTTTCTACAATGCGCTGCAACCCGCTGAGCTTTGTGCCCGCGTCCAGCGCAATCAGTGTGACACCCTGTGTGGCACGGCCCAGTTCGCGCATTTCTGCCACGCGGGTGCGCACCAGTACGCCTTTGTCCGTGATCATCATGATTTCGTCATCTGGGTGTACCAGGGTTGCCGCAACGATCTTGCCGTTGCGCTCAGACTGCTGGATGGCAATCATGCCCTTGGTGCCACGGCCGTGGCGGGTATATTCGCCAATCGGCGTGCGTTTGCCGTAGCCGTTCTCGGTAGCAGTCAGTACGCTTTGCAGCTCGTCTTCGGCTACCAGCATGGCGATCACGCTTTGACCTTCGTCCAGAGTCATGCCGCGTACACCACGTGCGGTGCGGCCTACGGCGCGCACATCGTCTTCGTCAAAGCGCACTGCCTTGCCGCCATCGCTGAACAACATGACGTCGTGCTTACCATCGGTAATGGCCGCACCGATCAAGATGTCGCCGTCGTCCAGATCGACCGCGATGATGCCGCCTTTGCGTGGGTTGTTGAAGTCTTCCAGTGGAGTCTTCTTCACGGTGCCCATGCGGGTGGACATAAAGACAAAGTGATCTGCGGGGAAGCTGCGGTTGTCGCCGGTCAGGGCCAGCACCACGTTGATTTTCTCGCCCTCTTGCAGCGGGAACATGTTGACAATAGGTCGGCCGCGCGAGCCGCGCGTGCCAGCGGGCACTTCCCACACCTTGAGCCAGTACATGCGGCCCCGGTTGCTAAAGCACAGCAGGTAGTCGTGCGTGTTGGCAATGAAGAGCTGGTCGATCCAGTCGTCTTCTTTGGTCTGGGTGGCCTGTTTGCCGCGCCCGCCGCGTTTTTGGGCGCGGTATTCGCCCAGGGGTTGGCTCTTGATATAGCCGCTGTGGCTGAGCGTGACCACCATGTCGGTCGGCGTAATCAAGTCCTCGGTGGACATATCTTGCGCGTTGTGCTCAATCACGCTGCGGCGTGCGCCCAGCTTGGTCTGGCCAAACTCGGTTTTGATGGCTTGCAGCTCATCGCTGATGATGATGGACACGCGCTCGGGCTTGGCCAAAATGTCCAGCAGGTCTTCGATCACCGACATGACTTCTTTGTATTCGGCGACGATCTTGTCTTGCTCCAGACCCGTCAAGCGCTGTAGGCGCATATTCAAGATTTCAGTGGTTTGCGCTTCACTCAATCGGTACAGGCCGTCTTTTTGCAAGCCAAATTGAACTTCCATGCCGTTGGGGCGGTAGTCGTCGGCATTCACCGCGCTGCCATCCGCACGGGTGCGTGTCAGCATTTCTTTAACGATTTTCGAATCCCACACCTTGGTCATCAGTTCGGCCTTGGCCACGGGCGGCGTCGGCGCGTTGCGGATGATGCGGATGAACTCGTCAATATTGGCCAGCGCGACGGCCAGACCTTCCAGCAAATGGCCCCGATCGCGCGCCTTGCGCAGCTCAAACACGGTGCGTCTTGTAACCACTTCGCGGCGGTGCTCCAGGAACACCTTGACCAGATCTTTCAAGTTACACAGCTTGGGCTGGCCGTCAATAAGCGCCACCATGTTGATACCAAAGGTGTCTTGCAGTTGCGTCTGTTTGTACAGATTGTTCAGCACTACCTCGGGCACTTCGCCGCGCTTGAGTTCAATCACCAAACGCATGCCCGATTTGTCGGATTCGTCTTGGATGTGCGAGATGCCTTCGATCTTCTTCTCATGCACCAGTTCGGCCATGCGCTCCTGCAGCGTCTTCTTGTTAACCTGGTAAGGCAGTTCATCGACGATGATGGCTTGCCGTTGACCCTTGTCGATGTCCTCAAAATGGCACTTGGCACGCATCACCACCCTCCCGCGCCCGGTGCGGTAGCCGTCTTTGACGCCGTTGATGCCGTAAATAATGCCGGCCGTGGGGAAGTCGGGGGCCGGAATGATTTCCATCAATTCATCGATTGAACTCTCCGGG
>JAYVDN010000178.1:0-3923 GCA_043749385.1 Polaromonas sp. | reverse complement strand
CTTGGCGCGTGGGAGCTCAATCTACTTTAGCGCCCGAGTTCTTTACCACCAGCGCCCATTTGGCAATCTCCGAGTCAATCATTTTGGCAAACTCCGCCGGGGTGTTACCACCAGGAATGGCCCCCTGAGACAGCAGTTTCTCTTTGATCTCGGGCTTGGTAAACGACTTGGCCACCTCTTGCTGGATGCGGCTGACCGTGTCGGGCGCGGTACCCGCTGGGGCCAGCAGGCCAAACCATGAGCTGGCATCGTAGCCCTTCAGGCTGGGGCCACCGGTTTGCTCCATCGTCGGTGTGTCGGGCAGCGCGCCAGAGCGCTTGGTGCTGGTGACTGCCAGCGCTTTGAGCTTGCCTGAGCGGATGTGCGGCAGCGAGCTGGGCAGGTTGTCGTACATCACGTCCATGCTGCCGCCAATCATGTCCAGCAAGGCCGGGCTGGAGCCCCGGTAGGGGAAGTGCACCATGAAGGTACCGGTCATGCTTTTAAACAGCTCGCCCGACAGGTGGATGGAGGTGCCGTTGCCGCTGGAGGCCATATTGATTTTGCCGGGGTTGGCCTTGGCATACTGGATAAAGTCTGTCACCGAGTTGATCTTGAGCTTGGCCGCTTTCTCCGCGTTTATCACCATCACATTGGGCACATCGGCCACCAAGGTAATGGGTGCAAAGTCTTTCACCGGGTTGTAGGGCAGGCTCGGGTACAGCGCCTTGTTAATGCCATGCGTGCCCACAGTGCCCATCAGCAAGGTATAGCCGTCCGGGGTCGACTTGGCCACCGCGTCGGCGCCCACATTGCCGCCAGCACCTGCGCGGTTCTCCACAATAAAGCTTTGCCCAAAAGCCTTGGACAGCTCGGGTGCGATGGCGCGGGCCAAGATGTCGGTGGTGCCGCCAGGTGCAAAGGGCACCACAATTTTGACCGGCTTGTTGGGCCAGGTGCTTTGTGCCAAGGCATAAGGCGCTACGCTAGACGCTGCTAAAAATGCAGCTGCTTGCGAAATGGAATAGAGGGCGAAACGGCGACTCGGCTTTAAAATTGGCATGCAATTGTCTCCAGAGGGTAAGGGGGAAGCGCCCGCCAGGGGCGGCAATTTTTGTTACGCAATGATAGCTCCCAATGGGCGCTCTGTTGGGGTACTTCAATGGCTGAATTCAAATAGACCGGTCTCAGCAGACCATCGTTAGCTGAGCAGCTGTAATTGGTCCAGCAAGCGCTTACCCACGCGCAGTCCCAGTGCTGCTGCCAATGGGTTTATGTGGCTGAGCACGCCATCGTCATAGCTACTGCGTGCCTGGCCAATGCAGGCACTGGTGTGCGCCACCGTGCAGGCTGCCAAACCGTGCTGCTGCAAAAAGTCCAGCGCCGCAATGCCAGAGGCTTCTCGCCCCACGCCTGCGTCGTTGAACACGCTCAGCAGCGGCCGCGCTGCCAGCGCATAGCGCGCCGAGCTCATGCCGCCGTGCGAGCCACTCACTGCCACGCAGCCCGCGTCGTGTGCGCTCAGCTCGGTGATGGAGTCAACAATACGCAGCGCTGGGGTGGTGGGCATGGGCGGTGATTGTGGCTTAGGTAGTATGTAATGGTAACTATAAATACTATAGCTGCTCCCGCGATATTCTAAAGGGCTGCAGGCTGATTGATGCCTGAAAAACAGGTCAAAACAGGCACTTTTGAGCGCTGCGAAGCCTGCGCAGGCCTGGAAATCGACTAAAACCTGCAAATTCACCGTTACGGGAAGCGTTTTTTAAGTGCATATGGAGCTGCAGGCCAATAGAATATCGCGGTAGCAGCTACGAAATAGATAGTACCTGAGTTGATAAAAAGTGTACCAGAGCGCGGCCCACGGTTGTCTGCTACTGCCCTGCCTGGGGCTGCGCGTCTGGACATTAATGATGTAGAAATGCCGTAAGCGCTGCCATACGGCCCAGATCTGGTTTTTGCATAAAAAAAAGGCGACCCCTGTCGCCTTTTTAAAGTCAAGCCTACAGGGGCTTAATCCGCGTAGACGCCAGCGGCCTTGATAACCGGGCCCCACTTGGCGATCTCAGAGGCCACAAACTTTTTATGTTCTGCTGCTTCCACGCGCTTGTCGGTGATGATGACCGCGCCCAGGCCTTCTTGCTTCTTGATGAACTCTGGATCTTTCAGGGCGATCTTCAGCGCGTCGCTGATTTTCTTCTGAGTGGCGGCAGGTGTGCCTTTGGGGGCATACAAACCGTGCCAAATGCTCACTTCCAGACCTTTAAAGCCCGCCTCTTGCAGCGTAGGCAGGTCTTTCAGTCCAGGGGTGGTCAATCGTTTGGACGTGGTCACTGCGAAAGCTTTGACCTTCTTGGACTCGATCTGGCTGGTGGTCGAGGTGGTTTGGTCGCACATCACGTCGATCTGGCCGCCGATCAGGTCGGTCATGGCGGGGGCGGTGCCTTTGTAGGGCACGCCGGTCATGTCGACCTTCATGGCGTTTTGCAGCATCAGGCCGCACAGGTGCGAGGCCGAGCCAATGCCAGCGTTGCCGATATTGATTTTGTCTTTGTTGGCGTTGGCCCAGGTAGCAAACTCGCTGAAGTTGTTGGCAGCCAGGTTAGGGCGGGCTATGACCGTCATGGGCACTTCGTTGATCATGCCCAGATATTCAAAATCGCTCTCGACCTTGAAGGGGATATTGCGCAGTAACACGGGCATGGTGGCCATGCCAATGTGGTGCACCAGCAAGCTGTGGCCGTCTGGCGTGGCTTTGGCGATCTTGTTAGCGCCAATCGAGCCGCTTGCGCCCACCACGTTGTCAATCACCACGCTGGTGCCCAAAGTCTTGGTCATGGCAGCGGCCAGGTCGCGTGCGACGCGGTCGGTCGGGCCACCAGCAGCGAAGGGCACCACCAGGGTAATGGGCTTGTCCTTGAGCGGGAAGTCCTCGGCGCGGGCGCTGCCAGTGGCTGCTACCAGTGCCAAAGTAGCGCTGGCCAAGATGCTGAGGGTGCGGATAGACATGAAAAAGCTCCTAGAAAGTAATGCAGGGATATTAGCGCGCTAGCGCATTGGAGACACAACGGAAAATACGTAGTTTGGGATGACAGCGTTGGGCAAAAACCCTCGCATTTTCAAGGACTTAGCGGCTTATACCTCAAGGCTATGTGCTAGTGATTTCTTTGTATTGGACGCTTTGGGTGGCGCTGCGTACAGTGCAGGTTATTGTCTGAAGATTGACCCACCATGCACCGTTTTATCCGCGCCCTTGCCACTTTCTGCCTGTCTGCTACAAGCGCGTTGTGGTGCCTGCACGCCAGCGCCAACGGGCACGACGCTGTGTCTGCCGAAGCCGCTGCGCAGGCCCTGGCGCAGGGGGCCACAGTGGCCGATGTGCGCAGTGCCAAGGCCTATGCCCAAGGCCATTTGCCCAATGCGGCCTCATTGCCGAAAGACGCTGCCCAGTTGCCAGTCACGACCCTGGAGCGCCTGCTGTCGGATGCAGGTATCGACCTGTCGCGCACCGTGCTGGTGGTGGGCGAGCCGGGTGACGCCAACGCGCAGGCCCTGTGGCACACCCTCAGCGCCTACGCCACCGGTCGGGTGCTGTGGCTGGTGGGCGGCACGACCGAGTGGCAAATGACCGGCCGCACCTTGAGCACCCAAGTGGTCGCAGCCAAAGCCGTGCCGCAGTACCTGGTGCGTCTGCAGGCCGAGCCGGTGCAAACGCGCATGGCCGGGCATGGACTGCGGGCGGGTGCTGCCCTGGAGCGCATTGGGCTGGTTCGCTAGCTTGGTTTGAAGGGTTCGTGCGACGTGGGTTGGCTGGCATCAGCTCGGGAAGTTTCGCTGCGAAAATCTTGCGAAAAAACGCGACTGGTGGAGTAGTAATTTTGAGGTGGTCGCCGCGCCTTTCTCCAGATTTTTCATCGCAAATTCCTCCGTCGCCGCAACGTGAT
>JAYVDN010000177.1:0-7030 GCA_043749385.1 Polaromonas sp. | reverse complement strand
CTGAGTATGAGCAGCTTTGCGCAAAAGCAAGACCTGAGCGACCCCGATGTGATCGCCACCTTTGCCAAGCGCGTAGGCAATGAGCGCAACCTCACGGCGTTGTATTTGTTTACCGTGGCCGACATACGCGGCACCTCCCCCAAGGTGTGGAACGCCTGGAAAGGCAAGCTGCTGGAAGACCTGTACCGCCTCACCCTGCGCGCCCTGGGCGGCCGCGCGCCTGACGCCAGCGCCGAGGTAGAGGCCCGCAAACGCGAGGCGCTGCAAACCCTGGCGTTGTACGCGCTGCCTTTTGAGGCGCACAAAGCCTTGTGGGACACGCTGGATGTAGGCTACTTTATGCGGCATGACGCGAGCGATTTAGCCTGGCACGCGCGTCAACTCTCGCGCTATGTCAGCCAACAGCTTACTATCAAAAAAGCAGCTCCTCCCGCTATATTCCATTCGGCTGCAGCCCTAAAAGGCATTAAAAGTGAAGTGCCAGACGCCGATATGGTCGCACCACTGGCTCCCGCCAGCGCCACCATCGTGCGCGCCCGCCTGTCGCCCATCGGCGAAGGCATGCAAGTGCTGGTCTACACGCCCGACCAACCCGATCTGTTCGCCCGTATCTGCGGCTTTTTTGACCAAAATGGCTTCAGCATTTTGGACGCCAAAGTACACACCGCCAACAACGGCTACGCGCTAGACACCTTCCAGGTCGTCACCTCAGCGGTAGAGGAGCAGTACCGCGAGATGATGAGCATGGTCGAGGTAGAGCTGGCCCGCACCGTTGCACAGCAGCGCGCGCTGCCCAGCGCCGGCCGCGCCCGCCAGTCGCGCCGCGTCAAGAGCTTTCCCTTCCAGCCACGCGTTGATTTGCGCCCGGACGAGAAGGCCCAGCGCTGGATCCTCAGCGTCAGCGCCAGCGACCGCGCAGGCCTGCTCTATGCCATCGCCCGCGTGCTGGCGCACCACAAGGTCAACCTGCTGCTGGCCAAAATCAGCACCCTGGGCGAGCGCGTAGAAGACACCTTCTTGATCGACGGCCCCGAGCTGCAGCACAATAAAAAACAGATTGAGATTGAGACGGAATTGCTGGAGGCGCTGGCTGCCTGAGTGCGCTTCTGAGCGGTAGCGTTAAAAATCTGCTTGGTCTACACTACAGCCTATGAATGCTGCACTCGCTAAACCTTTGCTGATGACTGCCGCCGAGTACTTTACTTGGGAGGCTGACCAGACTGGACGCCATGACTACTACCATGGTGAAGTGTTTGCGATGGCGGGCGCGAGCGACGACCACAACACGGCTGCGGGCAATGCGTTTGTAGCGCTCAAGTCTCACCTGCGCGGTACACCTTGCCGTGTATTCATGTCCGACATGCGCCTGGAGCTGGCCGAAAACAGCCACTACAGCTACCCCGACGTCTTCGTCACCTGCGACCCGCGCGATGCCGCGCCAGACGCGAGCCATCTTAAAAAGTACCCCAAACTGGTAGTCGAAGTCATCTCGCCCAGCACCTCAGAATACGACCAAGGTCGCAAGTTTGAGCAATACCGCCAAATAGTTGGCTTAGACGAAGTTCTCTTTATTGACCCCGTGCGCCGCTCGGTAGAGCTGTTTCAGCGCACCCAAGAGGCCAGCCAATGGCTGCTCATCCCCGCGCCCGAAGGCGGCGGCGTGCACTTGCGCAGCGTGAATATGGATGTGACGATCGCTACCGTGTTTGAAGGTATTGGCGCGGCACCTGGCGCGTAGCATACCTCCAGCTCGCGTTGATAAACAAGCTCCGGTTCATATCGGCACACAGACTCCCGTTCGCCCTGAGCTTGTCGAAGGGTTCACGTCATGGCGTCCAAAGCCCCTAAAGCCTGCATACAATGCAGGCTATGACAATCAAATCTGACAAATGGATACGCCGCATGGTGGAGAGCCACGGCATGATCGAGCCCTTTGAGCCCAAGCAGGTGCGCCAGCGCGAGGTGAACGGCGTGAGCCAAAAAATCATCAGCTACGGCACCAGCAGCTACGGCTACGACATCCGCTGCGCCCCCGAGTTCAAGGTGTTTACCAACATCCACAGCACGGTGGTAGACCCGAAAAACTTCGACGAAAAAAGCTTTGTCGATTTTTCTGGCGACAGCTGCATCATTCCGCCCAATAGTTTTGCTCTCGCGCGCACGCTAGAGTACTTTCGCATCCCCCGCAACGTGCTCACCATCTGCCTGGGCAAAAGTACCTACGCCAGATGCGGCATCATCGTCAACGTGACGCCCTTCGAGCCCGAGTGGGAGGGCTATGTGACTTTGGAGTTTTCCAACACCACGCCATTGCCCGCCAAAATCTACGCAGGTGAAGGTTGCGCGCAAGTGCTGTTTTTTGAAAGCTCGGCGGATGATGTGTGTGAGACCTCTTACAAAGATCGGGGTGGGAAGTATCAGGGGCAGGTGGGGGTTACGCTGCCGAAGGCTTGAGAGCATGGGGCGCACACGGATACTTTGGTTACTGTGTTCCATAGCAAGTGCTTTGGTTGTAATCATCAACCTTTCCAACGCAATTGAGTCGGCGCACATCTCGGGGCACTCTCGCTCAGTAGAAGGGAATGTAAAACTGCTCGGGATTGATACTTCAAAAGTGTCCCATAAAAACGGTAGCGTTATTCTGCATTCAGCCAGATTGGCGTTCATCGGCAAAGACGGAAAGAGCTTCCCACTAAGTGAGTTTCCTGATCGGCCATTCAAATCGTCAAATTGGACTGGTTTGAACGAAGATATCAAGCAATTGACAAGTCAAGATAAAGTCACAGCAAATTGTTCCAGTATCTCTGGTGGTTGTTTTATTCATGCTGATGCCAGCGGATTTACCAAAGTTTGGCTGATGCTTTCTGTGTTTGCATTAGCGTGCTCCGTTTGGTTGCTATTGTCTGTTAAAAAGAAAGATGCCAATAAGTTTCAAGCCTAGTGATAGTCACTCTCCCGCTGATGCCTCACCGCCAAGATAGCCACCCGCTTTGCATCTTCTTGAATCTCAAACAAAGCTACATAACCTGAGCTGCCAAACGGAATGATGAGTTCGCGGCATGGCTTGTCGGAGACTTGGGCATTGGCTTTCCTGCAACTGTGCGGAAATGTCATCAAAAAATCCAGCGCTTTGAAAATGGTATCAATGGCTTTGTCTGCAATATCGGGGCCTGCGGCTTGGATCCAAAACTCCTGTAGTCTTTCGATATCTTCCTGCGCTTCGGGCGTAACGATGACGCGGTAACGCTTCATGCCGCAACGCGTTGAGCGCGCCGAGCTTGTGCTGCGATGGACGCGGAGGGAGTGGTTTTACGTGCCGCAGTGGAGGGCTGTTTGACGGCCTGCTTTTCACGGGCGCGTTGCACTTGCGCGCGTAAGCGGGTGATGCTTTCTTCTGGCGTGAAAAACTTACCTCCCTCGGCGAGGCGCTTGGATGCCAAGGCCGCTCTGGCATGAAAAAGCGCATCCTCTTTGCGCCAGGCAGCATGCTTTTTCACGGTTTCTTCAATGAAGGTAGACAATGTCTCGCCTTCTTTCAGCACAGACTCAATCAAACTGCGAGTTTCTGGGCTGACACGTACGGCAGGGAGGGTGGCGGTTCTCATAGGTGACTCCAAGATGTGATGCAATTGTAATGCACTCTCTTCTCCGTACCAAACAACAGCGCGCCACGATGCGCAACGGAGGTAAGGCAAACACCCTGTAACACCCTCACCGCTTAAAGGCTTGCGTCGCTGAGTGCTTCACATTTATCCTTGCCTTCAAACAATTCACAACAGTTTGCGCAAGGAGACAAGATGGTCAAACTCGGGCCGGTATTGAAGTTCTTAGGCTGCCAGGGCGATGCTTGGGGTGTGAGTGCGTTGGTGGTAACCGATTCAACCGAGTCAACCGATGCGGAGCCGGTGCTGACGGTGGCAGGGCAGCCCAAGCCTGTGGCTACCCTGCTGCAGCAGTTGCCGCACACCGCCAGCGCGGTATGGCGCTTTGATTTTGCAGTGACGCAAAAAGTGGCGGCGCAGATGGTGAGCTACACCCTGGACGGCGTGCAATACAGCCTGCAAGTGCCTGCCAAAGGCGCGCAGCCAGCCCTGGCCTATGTGTCGTGTAACGGGTTTTCAGACCCCAAGCTGATGAAACAGGTGGCCGACAAAAATGCGCTGTGGGCGCGCATGGCGCGGCTGCATGTGGCTGCCGACACGATACGCGGGCGCAAGTTTGGGCCATGGAACTTGCTGCTCATGGGCGGCGACCAGGTGTATTCTGACTCGATGTGGTGTGAAGTACCCGAGCTGGCGCAATGGAGCGACTTGGCCTATGACCAGCGCATGGCCTACGCATTTAGCCCGGCATTGCGCCTGGAGGTAGAAAAGTTTTTTGAAAACCTGTACCTCAGCCGCTGGGCGCAAACCGACGTGCGCATGGCCATGGGCAGCATACCCAGCGTGATGATGTGGGACGACCACGACATCATGGACGGCTGGGGCTCGTACCCTTATGAGCAACACCACTGCCCTGTGTACCAAGGCATCTTCAGCGTGGCCACGACGTACTTTAAGTTGTTTCAGTTACAAGCTACGGGTGCCTTGCCGCCCGCCACGCTGCCCGGGCAAGCGGGCTACAGCAAAGGCTTTCGCATGGGCAGCGTGGGCCTGCTGGCGCTGGATATGCGCAGCGAGCGCGCGCCGCACCGCCCCGATGGTGCGCACGACGACTACGTACCCGACCAGATCATGAGCGAGAAAAGCTGGACCGCGGTGTACAAGTGGCTAGACGAGCAAGCGGGCATGACGCACCTGCTCATCATGTCCAGCATTCCCGTAGTGCACCCTACCTTTGGTCTGCTGGAAAAAATGCTGGGCGTGCTACCCGGCCAGCAAGAGCTGGAAGACGACCTGCGTGACCACTGGACCAGCCCGCCACACCTGCAAGAGCGCCTGCGCCTGGTACACCGCTTGCTGCGCATCTCTGCGCAAAAGGGCTGCCGCGTGACCTTGCTGTCGGGCGACGTGCATGTTGCCGCTGTGGGTTCTATAGAGTCTGACCGCAACGACGTACCGCCCAACGCCAGGGTGATTAACCAGCTTACCTCCAGCGGCATAGTGCACCCCGCGCCACCTGCCATGGCACGCTACTTTTTAGAGCAAGCTTGCCAGAAAGTAGAGGTGCTGGACAGAGGCATTTTGGCCACGATGTACGAGTTTCCGGCCACCACCCGCAGGCTCATCGGCGCGCGGAATTTTTTAACCCTGGAGCCAGACCATGACGACCGGCTGTGGGCCAACTGGTGGGTAGAAGGCGAGAGCGACCCGACCACCAAGGTGATCCACCCGGTGCAAACGCAGCAGCATGCGGTGGAGCCCCGCTCTGGCCCAGGAGAGGTGTTGCCACCCGACAGGAAGCCGATTTAAGAGAGAAATTGGCCTCCAGGCCAATAGAATATCGCGGGAGCAGCTATATAAATAATAGCGATAAATATGCCGCTATTGCGCTGCCGGCACAAACCCGCTGCTGGCAAAAGCACGCATGCCTTGCGGGCTGGCGATGAATGCAAGCCATTGCTTGGCGGCCGCATTGTCTGTGACCAGCGCTGCGCTGTAGCCGGTGGACAGCGCATGCGGCGCAGGTAGGCCGCCTGCGAAACGGATACCCGGGTGCTGCATGATCTCGCTGGACTGGCTCACGCCCAGGGCGTATTTGCCTTCAGACACTGCGCGGATCACGTCTACGCCGAAGGACAGCATGGTGGTTTTGCTTTTGATAGCCTCGGTCAAGCCCAGAGCCTCCAGCACTTTGGCGAAATGCGTGCCAGCCGTGGCACCGCGCGCGGGGTCGGCAAAGGCAATGCTGGGGGCGGCTAGCAGGGCTTGGTGCAGTGCCTCGGGGCTGGACAGGTCGGGCAGAGCTGCGTTTTGGGGTACCGCCAGCGCCACCACCACGCTGCCAATGCTGTGCGCGGTCGCTGCGTCCAGGCGCTTGGCGGTGCGCAAAGCGGCCAAGGCGGCATCGCTCAGGATCACCACATCAGCCGCTTCGCCAGGCGCGGCTTGCAGCACCTTGTCACGCAGGGCGCCCACCGTGTCGTAGCGGGTGCGCAGGGTGTGGCCGGTGGCTTGCTGGAAGGCCGGGGCAATGGCTTCCACGGCGTGCTTGGCTGCTCCAGCGGCAAACACCCGCACTTCGTCCGCATAAGTGCAGGGGGCGAGCAAAACCAAAATAAGGGCCATCAAAGCGCGGGTGGGGGGCATAAGGGGTTTTCTGTAGGAGAATTGGCTGCAATTGTGAAATAATGCAACTAACAGTTAAGTTTACATCTTATTGTTTGACACGCTGTGTGATGGGCGACGCCTAGTGAACGCCGCAGTGACCACATTGCGTCCGGGCAAGCGAGCGGTGGCGCACTTTTGATACAACTAAATTTTAATGCCGGTCCAATTGACAGTTCACTCGATGTTTAGCACTGCAGCAGCATTCTTGCAAGAGCGTGCTGTGCGCTGCCTGTGCGTGGCTTTGTACTTGCTTGCGGGCTGCGCGGGTACGCAGTGGGCGCGGGCGCAAGACGCCGGCGAGCACCGCCTGGCCCTGGTGATTGGCAACGCCAACTACCGCAATGCACCATTGACCAACCCGGTGAACGACGCGCGTTTGATGGAAGCCGTACTCAAACAAGCAGGCTTTCAGGTCATCAAAGCGGAGAACGCCAGCTTGCGCGAGACGCGGCGCTTGGTTCGAGATTTTGGCGACCGCCTCAAGCAGCGCGGCGGGGTGGGGCTGTTTTACTTTGCAGGTCACGGCGTACAGGTCAAAGGTGAAAACTACCTGGTGTCGATTGACTCCGACATTCGCAACGAAGACGAGGTGGCCGAAGACGCACTGAACGCCCAACTGGTGCTGGAGAAAATGCAGTCGGCAGGCAACCGCGTCAATTTGGTCATACTGGATGCGTGTCGCAACAACCCTTTTGCCGTGCGCTCCCGCGCGTCAGGCATGGGCTTGGCCACCATGAGCGCGCCCTCAGGCTCAATGGTGG
>JAYVDN010000176.1:0-5330 GCA_043749385.1 Polaromonas sp. | reverse complement strand
GTCGGGCTTTTCGGCTTTGCGCTGCTTCGCGCTGTCCGGCAAATCACCTTCAAACAAGCGCACCAGTTTGACAGGTGAATCTGGTTTAGTTTTAAATTTACCCAGATGGTGCTCATCGTCTGCCACTACATACAGGCGCTCTTGCACCTGCACCAAGCCGCTGGCTGCACTCAGGTGCGACTGCCCCCGAGGGTGCAGCGCCGGGTCGATGGTCAGGCTGCGCAGAAGTTGGGGGGTCAGCATGGTGTACTCGTGGGTTGCAGGCCAAAAACGGACTTTATCCGATTGTGATTTACTTTTCGAGGCCAAATGCACACCATTTTCGACCCAGCAGGCACTCCGTATTTCATAGCTGCTCCCGCGATATTCTATTGGTCTGCAGCCTGATTAGCATCCTAAAAATGGCTCACAAACAAGTCAATTTACGGTTTCCAGCCGATTATCAGTCTCTTGGAGGCTCTCCAGCATCGAAAAATGGTAACTTTGATTGATTTTTTAGAGACAAATCAGGCTGTAGGCCAATAGAATATCGCGGGAGCAGCTACGTTATAAATAGCATTTATTTTTTGGTGAGTGCCATCTGTCGGGGCAAGCCCATCACAGAAATCTTCAAAACCTTGAACCATCGCCCTCTGCCGCCCAGTCAGCTGGCGACACAGTTAGCGCTTTCTCTGGCTGTTGGCCACTGTCCAGTCGTAGGGCGTAAAAGCGGTGGCGTAGTCTTTGGGCAGGGTTTGGCTGGTGTAAGGTTGTGCGTAGTCGATCAAGCTGAGGGCGTGCGCAGGGGTGAAGTCTTCGGTGTAAAACTTCAAGATTTCATTAAAAAAAACTGTGCGCTTGGCATGGTCAACCATCAAATTTTCTGGCCGTGCAAAGAAGGCGCGCGTTTCACGGTCTAGCTCCTGGTTCAGTTGCTCCGCCGTAAAGGGCTTGCGCGGCAGCACCGGGCACGATACGGCAGAGCAGTTCAGCGCAAAATGGATGCGCGGCTCGTTCAGCTTACGGATAATGTCGTTTTCAAACGCGTAGAGCGACAATAGTGCACCGCCTATTTCAAACTTGCGCAGCAGAAAAAACTTCACTTTGGCCCAGCCTGCATGGGTGGTCGGGATGCCCGAGGCAATCACGTTGTACATCGACAGCGCGTTGTAGGCATTGACCATGTGCGCCAGCCGGGCATCGGGCGTGGCCGCTGCACTGAGTGGGGTGAAGGCGATGGCTTGCACGTAGCTCTCTAGCGCTGGGATACCACTGGCGCTTTGGTCTTGTTGCAAAGCCGCAAAGTCTACTTCGCCGCGCTCGTTCACATGGCGCTCCAGCACTGCCGCATAGGCGCGCTCGGCTTGCACCAATGGTATCTGCGGTGCATCCGCTTGGCCCACTTTCACTACCGTGCTGCAGGCAGCCAAGAGCATCACCAAGAACCCAAACAGGGCGACGCGCCCTGCGCGAAAACCGGCTCCTGGTTTCTCAAAATTTTGCGAAGGGTAGCTACATGGAGGGTTCATGCGTCGATCTCGGTCAATAGGTTGCGGGGGCGCTCCAGCAGCGCGGCTTCACGGGGTTTGCCTTTGAGCCATTTGAGCGGGATTTTGACCTCGCCATTGGCATCCGGCGCTACGGCCAGCGGCTGCCAGGTCTCTCCGCTGGCCAGCACGATGGGTTTGAGCAAAATGCGCTCGCGCTCGGCGTTGTACTGGCACATCGACATCGGGCCTTCGGCCGTGGCCGCCATGAAAACGCAGGCATCAACCCGTTCAGCGTCCAGGTTGCAAGCGTCCATAAAGTTATGGATGAAGAACGATATTTTGCGCAGCGGCGGCACGATGCGGCCTTGGCTAAACCACTGGCCTCTGGCCTGCCACAGCATGCGCGCGGCGTGCTGGGCCACACCGGCTGCCAGGTGCCGATGGCGCAGCAAGGCTTTGGCCATGGCCCAAGCACCATGCAGGTTTTGCCCGCGTTCAAACTCTACGTCGGCCGTCTCACGCATCACACGCTGTGCCAGCGCGGCGTCTTGCAGCGCGTCAAAGTGGTGTTGGCCAATGCTCAGCAGCAAGGCGTAGCGGTTGCAACTGCGGTGGCCGCCGTGCAGTGCGTCAAAATTCAGCGCTATGCCTGCGCCCTGCTCTATAGCCTGGCAGACCGAGGCTTGGGTGACCACCACCGGGTCACGCCCGCTCACCGTACCACGCCCGGTATCGGCCCCCAACTGGAACGAGGCAAAGCGCACCACATCGTTGTGCTGCACAAAAAACTTCGCTATGTCAGGCACTTCGCGCATATTGCCTGCATACACGGTGGTGTTAAACATCACCGACAGCGGCAGGCCGCGGGCCATCTCAATGTAGCGCAGGCGCAGGGCGTGCAACTGCGTCTCACTGGCAAAGCCTGCGCGCTCTTGCGTCATGTCCACATGGAAAGCCACATCGTTCAGGCCGTCACCCGCCAAGCGCTGTAGCCACGCGCGGGTGAGCAGTATGCCATTGGTAAACAGCGAGGCCCGCAGACCCCTGGCGCGCACGTAGCGCACGATCTGGGACAACTCGTCTTTGTCGCGCAGTGTAGGGTCGCCGCCAGAGATTTGCACGTCGGTGTGGGGGCCGTGTTGCACGGCGATATCGTCAATACGGCGAAACAGCTCGGCTATCGGAATATCGCGCACGGCCTCGGCGCTCTCGGACAGGTAGCACAAAGTGCAGTCCAGGTTGCAGCGCTGGGTGACTTCCAGCGACACGCAGCCCATCGTCCAGCGCCTGCCAGCCGCTTGGGCCGGGCTCCACTGGCCTGTGCGCCGCATGCGCTGGGCCATTTTCGCCAGACGCTCGCCTTGGGCGTTGGGTAAAGCAATGGGGGCTGGGTGGGAAAACGGCATGGTGTAGCTAAGTGTGTCGTACCAAAGCCTGCGATCTTACAAATAACCCAGATTTTCGTCTCCTATGTGCTGCGTCACCCTATCGTCACAAAGTAAAGTTTGGTGGATTCTGTGAAAGCAAGTAGGCCACGGGCGGGGCTACG
Organism: Polaromonas sp.; assembly: GCA_043749385.1. Lineage (GTDB taxonomy): Bacteria > Pseudomonadota > Gammaproteobacteria > Burkholderiales > Burkholderiaceae_C > JAAFIP01. Next base: position 2,312 of record JAYVDN010000176.1, on the reverse strand, counting down.
GCCGCAGGCTGGCACCTCTTCCCATTCGGGCACACCATTGGGGCATAAGGCCCTGCACGCCGCTGAGCGGGCCCGTTTCAGCACCCCAACCGACGCGCGAGTACGACACATGCAGCGTACCAAATACACCGCATGACACTGGCTGTGACACATCGCGGGTTGTTGATCTTGCACCGCTGACCCAACAATGCCTTTCCTCATTCCTTTTAGGAGAACTTTTATGCCGTATTTGAACCAACCCATGCTGCCGCTTGCAGCAGTACCCCGATGGGCTCAACGCCTTGGCCTTGCACTGGTGGCAGCCAGCACACTCAGCCTGGTCGCCTGCGGCGGCGGTGGCTCTGACAATAGCGCCAGCACGCCAGCTACAGGCACGGGCGGCAGCGCTGCGCTCGTCGCCAGCGCCCCACCCGCACTGCAAAGCATTTCCACCGACGAAGCCACCTCTGTCAACGTAAGCAACGCAGACTCGGTCACCTCCACCGCCACTAGCACAACGGGTACCACCAGTACCACCAGCACCATGCAGGTGATGCGCAGCGCGGCCCTGGACTTTGATGCCAAAGTCAAAGAAGGGCCCAGCAAAGACACCCAGCTCAAAGGCAAACTCCAGCTCAACGCGAAAAGTACGGATGGCGGCAAAAACTTTGCTGTCACGGGCAAGCTGATCCAGCGTGACCCCATGCGCGAAGACGACTCGCAACACAACGATGCCGACAAAGCCAAAATTAAACTCGCCCTGAACAAGTTCTACGCCGCTGCCAAAGCGGACTACGAAAAGTTCCGTCTGGGTGTATCTGCCCTGGCTAAAGGTACCAATACGCTGTTAACCGTGCAGCGCGCTGCCTGGTTTGCAGTACCTGCCAACGCCGCCGATGCCAAAACGCAATACGCTGCGATTGAGGCCAAGGTGAAAGCAATTTTGGATGAATTTGGCAAACAGCTCGATGCCCTGCAAGACACCTTGGGCAAAGACTTGAAGGCCTTGAATGACACCCTGCAAGCCGAGCTGCAAACTATCAAGCCCACTGCGGGCACGACCACTTTGCCAGACATTACCGTCACGGGCACGCTGACCAAAGAAGGCAGCATCTCCCTGGTGTTTAACTTGGGCGCAGGCCAAAGCGACGCCAAGGGCAAATACACCGGCACCTTCACCGGCCCGGCCAGCGGCGACAAAGGCACTTGGACAGCCAACCCGATCTTGTGTGACGACAGCATGCCTACCGGCACCACTACCATGCCTAACCCTACGGGTACCTTGCCCAACCCGACTGGCACAACCAGCACGACACCCGGTACCACGACAGGCACTCCCACTGGTACAGTCACAGGCACCGTCACAGGCACCGTCACTGGTACAGTAACCAGCACTGTCACGGGCACCGTGACGGTACCTCCCATGCCCACCAGCACAGTGCCCGGCACCACCACCGGCACGGTCACAATGCCCAACCCGGGGCCAGACAACTGCTCGGGCCGCGTAGCGGTGGGGGCGGAGATCAGCGAGGTCATCTCAGCCACCGTGTTCAAGGTGGGTAAAAACGTGAGCATCGGCCAGTACATCAACGGTATACCGTTCGATGCCAGCACTGCCAAGTTTGTCAACGGCAGCGCTGCTAACATCGTGCTGGGACGCAGGGTACAGGTGTGCAGTGATGACACCTTCAGCCCGCTCACGGCATCATCGCCGCCGCCTTTGAAAGCGAGTACGGTGATCTTCCAGTAAGTCGTGCAGTGTATGCCTCTGGTTGCAGCTGGAGGATGCCAAAAAGCCGCATCCGCTATTTCAAGCTATGCGGCTTTTTTTCTGTCTGAGCATCAACTCTGCCACTTTGAGCGACATGTCCAACGCCAGTCATCCCACTGGGCGCTGCTTACTTCATTTGCACTGAACCATTGACCGTAACCACTACAGTACTGCGACCAGCCTCTACCGGAACGGGCGCGTCAGACGCCATCGATTTCCCCTCTAGCGCCATCGCGCGGCCGCGTGGCGGGGCAAATCCCTGGTCATTGGAATTGACAGATACCTCCCGCAAGGTGTAGCCGCCAAAGCCAAAGTTTTTACTGATCTCGGCAGCCTTGGTTTTAAAGCGCTCAATGGCCTGCGCCTGCGCCTCGCCCTCTACCTTGGCACGCGCCTCGCGCGATAACGCAAAGCTCACCTGCCCTAACGTGAGGCTGTTGATCTTGCCGGCAGTAGCGCTGATGCGGGCAAAGTCGCGGCCCTCCAGCACCAGCTCGGTGCTGCCTTGCCAACCGTTGATTTTGCCGTCGCGTGCGTAACGCGGGTACAGGCTAAAAGCGCC
>JAYVDN010000175.1:0-8374 GCA_043749385.1 Polaromonas sp. | reverse complement strand
GACGGATCGCGCGGGCCGGTAATGCCCTCGCGGGCAAACACGGCGTGCCCCTTCAAGTCGCGGCCCAAGGCGCTGGCGATGACCTCGCCCATTTTCAGTGCCGTGCCCGAGGGCGCGTCTACCTTGTGGCGGTGGTGGGTTTCGATAATTTCAATGTCGTAGCCGCTAGATAGCGCCCTGGCCGCCATGTCCAGCAGCTTGAGGGTGACGTTCACGCCGACGCTCATATTGGGTGCCAGCATGATGGCGATGTCTTTGCTTGCAGTGGCAATCTCGGCCTTTTGCGCATCGCTGAACCCGGTGGTACCAATCACCATTTTCACGCCCATCTCGCGGCACAGCGCCAGGTGCGCCATGGTGCCTTCTGGGCGGGTGAAGTCAATCAGCACGTCGGTTTTCTTCAAGGCGTGGCGGACATCCGAGGTGATGGTGACGCCGCTGGCATAGCCTAAAAAGCCTGAAGCGTCCAGGCCCATGCCCGGGCTGTCGGGCACGTCCAGCGCGCCGCCCACCAGCATATCGTCTGCCCCGTGTACAGCCTCAATCAGCATTCGGCCCATACGGCCGCTGGCCCCGGCAATGCAAATGCGTTGTTTGGTCGACATGGTTTACCGGCTCCCGGGTTCGAGAGGGGGGTAGACCTTGGGCGCACCAGCTGCTGGCTCCACCGCAGGCGCGGCTTGCGGCTTGCTTTGGTTGCGGGCCAGTTCTTCGTCGCTGGCTTGCAGTTTGGGCACCTTGCCCAGTTTGCGGCTGGTGTCCAGGGTGGCCACAAACTCGGACTCTGAAGGCATGGCGTCGCCTTGTATTTTCTCAAATTCGTCAGCTTTGAAAAACACCGTCAGCTTGCGGCTTTGCGCCTCAATGCCTTGACGGCGGATAGTGAACACATAGTCCCAACGGTCGGCATGGAACACGCTGGTCACCAGGGGCGAACCTAAAATTTCACGCACTTGCGCGCGGGTCATGCCCGGTTGCAGCGCCTCGACCTGCTCTTTGGACACAAAATTGCCCTGCACTACCTCGATTTTGTATGGGGTGACGAGGGAGGCCACGCTGGTGCTGGCGCTGTTAAAGCTGCCGCAGGCCGCAAGGGCCGCGCTGGCCAGCAGGGCCAGCGGTTTAAAAAGTGAAAGTACAGACATGGCAGGCAGCTCCGGGCACTAAAACCCAGCGCATAAGGTTATGATGAAGTCATTGTAGCGGCTATGCCTTGCCATCTGTCTGTCACTCTATAGCAGGGGCCTCTTGCGTCCAATGTATGTCCAATATCGACGAACTGAAAAATACCGGCCTCAAAGCCACCCTGCCGCGCCTGAAGATCATGGAGATCTTTCAAACCAGCGCGCAGCGCCATATGACGGCCGAAGACGTGTTTCGCGTGCTACTGCTGGAGCGCACCGACATTGGCCTGGCCACGGTGTACCGCGTGCTCACCCAGTTTGAGCAAGCGGGCATTTTGTCGCGCAACCATTTTGAGTCCGGCAAAGCCACCTACGAGCTGAACGAAGGCCAGCACCATGACCACTTGGTGTGCCTGGACTGCGGCAGGGTAGAAGAGTTTTACGACGCCGAGATTGAAAAGCGCCAGCATGCCGTGGCCAAGGCCAAGGGCTTCACCATTACCGACCATTCGCTGAGTTTGTACGCTAACTGCACGAAGGACAAGTGCCCGAACCGGGCGGTGCGGGGCTGAGCTGGGTGGTGCGTCTGCGTCTGCGTTAGGCGCCGACAGCGCGGCGCGCCAGAAAGGGCGGAACGAGAAAATACACGCTATTTATTTCGTAGCTGCTCCCGCGACATTTTATTGGTCTGCAGGCCAATTGATACCTAAAAAATGAGCCCCAATCACCATTTTTGAGCGGTTTGAAGCCAACGGAAACCCCCCAACCGGCTGAAAACCACAAATTCACCGATTTTCAAGCCGATTTTAGGATGCATATTGCGCTGCAAGCCAATAGAATATCGCGGGAGCAGCTACTAAATAGATAGTGGGTCTACGTCCATTGCCCAGCGGATCAGGCCCGTAATTTTGGTGGCGCGCAGCACCGGTTGCCACGATGCCAAGAACTTTTGCAGCGCAGCGCGGGACGGGCTCTCTACCAGCATCTGGGCGCGCTCTACATTCGCGATGCGCGCAATCTGCATGGGTACGCTGGGATAGAGGGTGACGTGCTCCAACGCCACGATGCTGTGGGCGGGATCGCCCGCCGCCTCGGTGGCAGCTTGCAAAAAGGCTTGCGCAGCCACTTGAGTGCGGGCCTCGGCGCGGATTAGGGCCTGGTAGCTCGTCGGCGGCAGGCCGGCTTGCACGCGTTCTATCAGTTGCTGCTTGGCAAAGCCGGGGTAGTCATGGGCTTTGAGGGCGGCAAAAAGGGGGTGCTCAGGATGGTGGGTTTGCACCCACATCTGCGCGCCCAGCATGGCAGCGTCGCGCCCGGCGCGGCCGGCGGCTTGCATCAAGAGGCTAAACAGGCGCTCGGGGGCGCGAAAGTCGCTGCTGTAAAGGGCGCTGTCGGGGTTGATGGCAGCCACCAGGGTGATGCGGCGAAAGTCGTGGCCCTTGGCGATCATTTGCGTGCCGACCAAAATGTCCACCTGGCCGCTGTGCACCAGGGCCAGTTGCTGCTCCAGCGAGCCCTTCAGGCGCGTCGTGTCAGCGTCCATGCGGGCGATGACGGCGGGCGTGCCGTCGGGGCGCAGCAAGGTGCCAATACCCAACGCCTGGGCTAACTGCTCTTCCAGCTTCTCGGTGCCTCTGCCTACGGGCGCAATGTCGATATTGCCGCACTCGGGGCAGGCGCGGGGCACGCGGTCGGTGGCGGCGCAATGGTGGCAGCGCAGGGTGCGGTCGATTTTGTGGAACACCCGGTAGGCGCTGCAATGCGGGCAGTTAGATTTCCACTCGCAGGCCCCGCAGGCCAGCACCGGGGCGTAGCCACGGCGGTTCAGAAAGATCAGGCTTTGCTCGCCGCGCGCGATGCGCTCTTGGATGGCGGCCAGCAGGGTAGCGGCGAACAGGGTTTTTTTGGGGGCCAGGCGCATGTCCACAAGGCGCAGCGTGGCCGGTGCGCCATTGCCCACCCGCTCGGGCATGTCCAGGCGCTGGTAGCGGCCTTGTTCGCAGGCATGCCAGGTTTCCAGCGAGGGCGTGGCCGAGCCGAGCATGACGCGGCAGGGGGCAGCAGGGGGCAGGAGAGAGGATGCAGGAGGGAGGTGGGAGGAGGCAGGTGCGTTTGCGGTGCGGGCGGTGTGCTCGGTTTGCAGCTTGGCGCGCAGCACGGCCAGGTCTCGCGCGGAGTGGCGGGCGCCGTCTTGGCTTTTGTAGCTCGGGTCATGCTCTTCGTCCACCACGATCAGTTGCAGGCCGGGCATCGACGCAAACACCGCCATGCGGGTGCCCAGCACAATGCGCGCCTGGCCGGTATGCGCTGCCAGCCAGCTTTTAAGGCGCTGCGCGGGGGTCATGCCACTGTGCATGGCCACCACCGCGTCTGCGCCGTAAAGGGGGGCAAAGCGCTCTCTAAAGCGCGCCTCTAGCTGCGGGGTAAGGTTGATCTCGGGCACCATCACCAATACTTGGGCCTGCGCGCCCCCTGCCAGCACCCGTGCTGTGCAGCGCAGGTACACCTCGGTCTTGCCGCTGCCCGTAGCGCCAAAGAGCAGGGCGGGTTTGGGTAACGGGGAGGAAGGTGCTGAGGCTACAGCTTGTAGGGGGGAGGGTGATCCCTGCGCAAAGAACCGGGCGATCACGCTCACTTGCTGCGCGCTGGCAGCCACGGTGCCCGGCGCGTCGCCTCCTACAGCCTGTCCTCCTGTGGCCTGACTTCCTGCGTCCTGCTCCCTGGCCTGTAGCTTGTTCTGGCGCATGGCCTGCAGCTTTTGCCGACGGGCCAGTTGCGTGCCATCGATCTCGCGCAGTTGGGGGGGCAAGGCGGCCAAGGCCACCTCGCCAATGGCGCGCTGGTAGTAGCGCGCAGCAAACTCCACCAGCGCGCGCCAGGCTGCGTCCAGCGGCGCTATGCCGTCTAATACGGCAATGATGTCTTTGGTTTTACTTAACGATACATCGGTTTCAGGTCTGTTTGCCGTGCCCCATACGATACCCAGCAGCTCGCGCTGTCCCAACGGCACACGTACTAAGCTGCCTGGTGCGAGCGCCCGCTCACTTCGGTAGGTCAGGGCAAGCCCTAGCCCGCTGTGCGCGGGTGTGGCCACCACCACCGCTGTCCAAAACTCCACTTTTTAGCCCTTATTCCTAAATTGCACTTGCAAAAATCAGCGTAAGTGCTTGATTCGTCACGCTATTGTCATCCATCCAAAGAATCTGTGGATAACTTTGTTGATATCTCCGCCTGACCCCCTGCAAAGCCTTGAAAATCAAGGCTTTCACTACATTGCCTCTAAAAAAAGCAGATTTAAAAATCCTTATAAATCAACCACTTAGAATAGCTACAGCAATGATAGCGGGTTGCGCGAAAGACTACTATTTATTTTGCACCGCACCAAGATTTTTGTGCATAAGTCCAGCGCCCAAAAGCGTGTTGAAGGGGGTTTCTGTGGTAACGATGGGTAAAAATGGGTGCTTCGCCAGCGCGTTTGCATTAAAAGTCAGCGACTTTACGTTGCGCCTTTGATTGCGCGTGCACCGCACCCACCAAAGCTGCCACATGCTCGGGCGGCGTGTATTGGCTGATGCCATGACCTAGGTTGAATATATGCGTAGGGCCCTTTTGCGTTCCTTGGTGTGGCATGCCAAAAGCCGCTAAGACCTTGCCTACTTCGGCTTCAATAGCAGCCGGTGGCGCAAACAGTACGTTAGGGTCGATATTTCCTTGTAATGCTTTGGCATTCATGCCTGCGCTCAGTAAAGTGCGCGCGGCGCTCAGGCTCACTGTCCAGTCCAGTCCCAGCACTTCACAGGGCAGATCTTTCATCTGCTGCAGCCAGGGCGCACCCCCTTTGGTAAACACAATACGCGGCACGGTATGGCCCTGCGCATCGGTGCGTTTAAGCTGCTCCAGCACGCGGCGGGTATAGGCCAGGCTGAACTCCTGAAAAGCCCCATCGGCCAGCACACCGCCCCAGCTGTCAAACACCATCACGGCCTGCGCGCCAGCGTCGATTTGGGCATTCAGGTACTGCGCCACGGCATCGGCGTTGATGGCCAGCATGTGGTGCATCAGATCGGGGCGTGCATACAGCATGGTTTTGACCAAACGGTAGTCATCGCTGCCTTTGCCTTCGACCATATAGCAGGCCAGTGTCCAGGGGCTGCCGGAAAAGCCGATCAAGGGCACCTTGCTTTTGCCGTCCACTGTGAGCGCTTTGCGAATGGAGGACACCGCATCAAACACGTATTGCAGCTTGTGCATGTCGGGCACTTGCAGGGCTTTGACAGAGGCCTCGTCATGCACCGGACGGGCAAAGCGCGGGCCTTCGCCTTGGGCGAACGACAGGCCCAGGCCCATGGCATCGGGCACCGTCAAAATGTCGCTGAACAAAATGGCGGCATCCAGCGGGTAGCGTGCCAGCGGCTGCAAGGTCACCTCGGTAGCAAAGTCGCGGTTGGTGGCCAGGCCCATAAAGCTGCCCGCCTTGGCGCGGGTGGCCACGTATTCGGGCAAATAGCGCCCGGCTTGGCGCATCAGCCAGACAGGGGTGTGGGGCGTGGCAAGGCCCAGGCAGGCCTGCACAAAAGTGGGGTTGTGGAAATGGTCAAATTGCATGGGGGACATTATCCCCTGTGCGCCCACCTAGACGGAAGTAGCCGCGCGGATACTCTGGCAGGCCAGACGCGCATCGTGGGCGATGCAGGCGTTCGCTTGGCGGGCAAAGCCCGAGGCTGGTTGCGGATGGGGCAGCGCCCGCATCGCGCGCCTCACCTGCGCCTCGGGCGTCGAAAACCACCACGCGGTGCTGCTGGGCCAATAGCTGCGCAAACGGCCCCCAGGTGTGGCGATCCAGGCCCAGGCCTTGCACCATCACGACGGTGCGCGGGCCATGGCCAAAGCTGTCGTAGGTGGTTGTGAACTGGCCAAGCAATAGCGCAGGCACCGTTAAAAGCCCTACAATGCGCAACATAATTATGTCCCATAACGGAGCCACAATGAACCAGCTAGATCTTTTGGGCTTGATCGCCACCTGCTTCACTACCTCGTCTTTTGTACCGCAGGTTTGGCGCATCTGGAAGACGCGCGATGTCACTTCGATCTCGCTGCCCACCTACATCATCATCACCTTTGGCTTGGTGTTGTGGTTGCTTTATGGGGTGCTGAAAGCGGACTTGCCGCTAATCGTGGCCAATGCCGCCATGGTGGTGCTTACCGGTTCTATTGCGGTGATGAAGATCCGCTACAGCCCCAAGCCCGCAGGCAAATAGGCCTCGTTGAGCTGGCCCCCCCATGCGAGATGCCACGCCCGCCCGCCCAGCCGCTTTTGTACTGGGCAACTTTGTGCAGGCCTGCTGCTGGAACGTGCCCCGGCTGCCTTTGCCGGGCGAGACCTTGGTAGCCACTGGGGTGCATGTAGAGCCCGGTGGCAAAGGGCTGAACGTGGCCGTGTGTTTGCGGCGGCTGGGTGCGCAGGTCAGTACCTTGATTGGCTGTGGCAGCGATGCAGCGGGAGAGCAGTTATTGGCGCTGCTACAGCGTGAAGGCGTGGATGCCACGCATGTGCACCAGCTGCCGGGGGCGTCGGGCTGGGGTTCGGGCTGGATTGGCGCGGATGGGCAAAATGCCATCGCCGTGTACCCCGGGGCTAACCTCCTGCTCACCCCTGCCCACGTCGCACAGGCGCACGGCGCAATAGATGCTGCCCAGTTGCTCTACGGCCAGTTTGAAACCTCGTTGCTGGCGGTAGAGGCGGCTTTTCAGTATGCGCATGCGCAGGGCATCGCATGCGTGCTCAACCCTTCGCCTTGGCAAACTCCCACCTCCTCCTTGCGCGCCACCACGCATACCTTGATCGTCAACGAAGTAGAGGCCCAAGGCTTGCTGGCATTGCCCGCACCTTTGGCCGGATCTGTACTGGCCAGCGCACAGGCAATAGCGCTGGCATTGGGTACTTTTTGGGCGCAGTGGTCCGTAGCCCAGCGTCTGGTCGTCACGCTGGGCGCGCTAGGGTGCTTGGCATTTGAGCGAGTGCAAGCAGCCAGCTATTGGCACGCCCCAGCGCCCGTTGTGCAAGTCGTCGATACGGTAGGGGCGGGCGACGCGTTTGCCAGCGGTTATTGCGCAGCGGTCTTGGCGGGGTGCAGCTTGGCAGACGCGCTGCAATGGGGCAATGCCTGTGGGGCATATCTGGCATCGCAAGCCGGAGTGCTAGGGGCTTTGCCTGATGGGCTGAAATTAAACGCGATGCTCAGTCAACCAGATTTACCTAAGCCCGCCCGGCTGGCGCTAGCGCACCTCTGAAAGCGGCCTGGCCACGCAGTAGCCGCGCGGAACCCGCGCAATCAGGCCTCCAGCTTGAGCTTGTACACATAGGCATCACCACGGAAGGTGCCTTCCACGTACTCAATCAGTTGCTCTTGCTGGCTGTAGGTTTTTCGCTTGAACAGCAGGCACGGCTGGGCTTGGTCAAACGCAAAAGTTTGCGCCTCGGCGGGCGAGCTCATCACCGCTTCGATGGTTTGCTCTGCATGGCCCAGGGCCACGCCGCAAGCGTCTTTGATAAAGCTGTAGGCCGAGCCTAGAGCATCCCACTGCGCCAGGCTGGGCGCGGCGGTCAGGTCGTACCAAGCTACTTCGCGCGTCATGGGCGCGTTGTCGGCGCGGCGCACGCGCACCAGGCGTAAAAACTGGGCGGTTGACGGTCTGCCGAATACCGATGCCATCATGCGGTCGGTGATTACCTCGCGCTCCAGCAGCTCGGTCGAGGCGGTCATGCCCAGCTCTTGCATCTCTTGCGTAAAGCCCTTGAGTTTGCCCAGGCTGGGCTGCACTTTGGGTACTGCTTGCACCACGCTGCCCGCGCGGCCCTTACCCGCCAGTTGCTGCGAGTTTCGCAGCTCGTCGTAGCAGCGCTTGACGGTGACGCGGCTCACGCCCAAGGCCTGCGCCAAATCGCGCTCTGATGGCAAATGGCCACCTTCCTTGATCGCGCCGGAGTGAATGAAACCCGCGATCTGCAAATACAGTTGCCGCCAAAAAGGCTCAGGCGCAGTCTCGCTCAGCTTCAGATTGGCAAAGAGTGAGCCCAAGCCAAAGGAGGATTCGGGTGTGTAAGTGGCAGCGTTCATGCAGGTGTCACAGTAGGGTGATGGCTATCAAGTCTGGCAAATTTTAATCGAAGCGCCAGCAGCCAGCTCAGGACTTGTATTTCACTGAGCAACCGTACGGCCTGGTCTGCGCATTGCTGATGGGTTTGCCGG
>JAYVDN010000174.1:0-2339 GCA_043749385.1 Polaromonas sp. | reverse complement strand
GCGCGAATAGGCAAGGCTATGGGGCCGCTGGCTTGCCAAGCTGCTGTGCTTGGGGGCTGCGCACATAGCCGTAGCGCGCAGGCAGCTCGCTGGCCAGTATCTGCTGCGGCACCCACAGGCCTTGCTCCACTGCGTCGGCGGCCAAGCCCACGTCTTGGGTATGCACCAAGCCAAAGCCGGCGTCGGTCTCCATGTACACGCGGCCGTGCTCGTCCACAATGCAGCGCTGCGCGCGCACGGCCAAGCCGGTGTGGGCCAGCAAGCTGAAGTCAGCCTGCACCCGCCACACGTAGGGCGTGGCTTGCAGCTCAACGTACACGCGCTGTGGGCCATTTTGAAAGAACCATTGCCCCTGTTTGTCGCAGGCGTAGTTGCGGTGGATGAAGTCGATCAACTTTTCATGCGTGAGCATCGACCCTTTGGCACCCGCTACGCCGCTGCTAAAGCCGCCCAGCGCCTGCACCCGGTCATCGCGCATCCACCATTGCCCGCGCGCGTCCAGACCCAGCCAGCCGTAGCAGTCGGGCACGTTGGGCCATTTGGCAATGGCTTTGAGAACGATGTCGTCCATAGTTCGATTATCAGGCTGTGATCTGCGCCAGCAACCAAGCGCCGACAGCATCGGGCAAGGCGCGCACATGGCCCGGCGGGCCACCGGACGGAAAGCCTACATGCCCGCCATGGCGCGGCTGCCACAGGGTGACGTGGCTGCCCACGTCTTTCTGCGCTGGCAGGCTGCTGTGCGGCACAAAGCGGTCGTTCAGCGCATTGAGCACCAGCGCAGGGATGCGCACCTGGTGCAGGTGCGGTTTGGCCGAGGCGCGGTGCCAATAGTCATCGGTGTTTTTAAAACCATGGACGGGTGCGGTAAACAGGTTGTCGAACTCGTACAGGTCGCGCGATGCCAGTAGTTTGTCGCGGTCAAACAGCTTGGGGTGCAGCGCCAGCCGCTCCAGCGCCTTGGGCTTCATGGTGCGCAAAAACATGCGTGTGTAGACCTGCCGGTTAAACCCCTTTCCGATAGCATGGCCCGCGGCGGTCAGGTCGATAGGCGAACACACCGACGCAATGGCGCCGACCACCTGGCTGGCGGTCTCGCCAGCCTCTTGCGCCCAGCGCAGCAGGGCGTTGCCACCCAAAGACACGCCCACGGCCACCAAGCGCCTCTGGGGCGCCTGGGCGTGCATGCGCCGCAAGATCCAGCCAATCTCTTCAAAATCTCCCGAGTGGTAGGCACGCGGCGCACGGTTGATCTCACCGCTACAGCCGCGAAAATGTGGCACCGCATAGGCCAGCCCGTGCTGCGCCGCCCAGTCGGCAAAAGCCTCAGCGTAGTGGCTGCGCGACGAACCCTCCAAGCCATGGAACAGCACCAACAGCGGCGCATCGTCTGGCACTACCTTGGCCTGCTCCACGGCAAAGTCCACATCGATAAAGTCGCCATCCGGCGTGTCCCAGCGCTCACGCAGATATTCCGGACTGGGGCCGAAATGCCGGCGTGAAAACAAGGCGGGCCAGATGGTTTGCAACTGCCCCCCTGGGAGCCAGCGTGGTGCGTGGTAACTCAGCATCGCGGATGGTAAATGGGCCATGTAGTGGACAGCATGGGATGCATCGTGGTGGGCAAGGGGTGCTTCATACAGGGCGCGCTACGGCACAATGAGCACGATGTTATTCATAGCTGCTCCCGCGATATTCTATTGGGCTAGAGGCCAATTTGGCCTTCAATACACTCAATGCAGCACCACCGGCGTGTCGGACAGCTCCTGCATTTCGCGCGGCGTACCGGGGCTGGCATGGTGCGCCACCATGCACCAGCCCTGCGCGGTTTTATGGTACACATTGGTGGCAATCACATAGGCTTCGCGCGGACCCTCTTCGGTCATCACTTCGATCCTTTCCAACACGTTGTGCACGGCGCTGGCCAACGACTCTATTTTTCGCACACGCAGAGGTGTGGCTTTGATGCTGCCATTAGAAAACATGGCGTCAAAGGCTGCGCGTATCGCGCCTACGCCCACCACGCGGGGGCCGCCTGGGTGCACACAGACGACCTCGTCCTCATCAGCCCAGCAGGCCATCAGCTTGTCGATATCCCCGGTTTGCAGCGCTTCATAAAAGGCCGCCTCTATATCATCGGCGCTACCACCGAGGGTGACCGATTGGAGCTTGGATTTGCGCATGCTTGCATTATGGCTACAAAACAAAAAGGCCAGCAACAAAAAAGCCAACCCGAAGGTTGGCTTTTTATATTGGTTGCGGAGGCTAGATTTGAACTAACGACCTTTGGGTTATGAGCCCAACGAGCTACCAGGCTGCTCCACTCCGCGTCATTGTCT
>JAYVDN010000173.1:0-1903 GCA_043749385.1 Polaromonas sp. | reverse complement strand
GCGGTGCGGCGATTGCCGAGTTTAAAACCGAGGTGCCAGGCACCTATGTGATCGTGGACCACTCGATATTCAGAGCCTTCAACAAAGGCGCACTGGGCATGATGAAGGTGGAAGGCCCGGAGAACAAAGCCATTTACTCAGGTAAAGAGGTGGATTCGACCTACTTAGGCGACAAGCAAGCTGATTTGGGCAGCGTGGCCGTCGCAACCAAGGCCGCTGCTGCGGGCAGCTTGACCCTGGAGATGCAAATCAAGGCGGGTGGTGCCTTGTTCAACGGGGCCTGCTCGGTGTGCCACCAGGCCAATGGCCAGGGACTGGAGGGGGTGTTCCCACCGCTGGCCAAGTCAGACTTTTTAACCGCGGACAAAGACCGCGCTATTGGCGTGGTGCTCAACGGTTTGACCGGCCCTGTAGCCGTCAACGGCAAAGCCTACAACTCGGTGATGCCGCCCATGAGCCAGTTGGCTGACGACGAAGTCGCCAACCTCTTGACCTATGTAGGCAATAGCTGGGGCAACAGTACCGGCGCATTCAGCACCCAGCAGGTGGCCAAAGTGCGCGCCAGCACGCCCAGGCCCAAGGGCGCGGCGCATTAGCTTGCACCCGACGCCAAAGCACGCCATGCTGACTACCTATGCACGCACAGCTACCCGCGTTGCCACCCGCTTGTTAGCGGCGGCTGGGGCAGTGTGCAGCATGCAGGCCTTTGCCACCACTGCCCAGCCTCAGCAGCCACTCGCGGGCTACCGCACTATTGCAGGTGGCACCATCACCACCCTGCTCCCGCCAGACGGCAAGCAAGCGCCAGTGAGTGTGCCCGGCTTTGCCATGCGCGTGCTGCCCGTCACGCAGGCAGAGTTTGCCCGGTTTGCGCGCCAACAACCGCAGTGGCGCAGATCGCAGGTGGCCAGCAGCAGCTTGGCAGATAGCCAGTACCTGCACCTGTGGCCGACAGACACTGCGCCCAGTCAAACGCACATGGCGCAGCCTGTGACCGACATAAGCTGGTTTGCCGCTGCGGCCTATTGCCAAAGCGAAGGCGCGCGCCTGCCTACTTGGCATGAATGGGAGTACGCAGCCGCTGCCAACGAAACGCGCCCGGATGCCCGCCAAGACCCCGTGTGGCGAGCCCGCATTCTCGACTGGTATGGCCAACCGTCCAAGCCATTGCCTGCGGTAGGCAGCACCCAACGCAACGTCTACGGCATACAAGACCTGCATGGCGTGATTTGGGAATGGGTGGACGACGCAGGTGCGTTGATGGTCAGTGGCGACAACCGCACCCAGGGCGACCCAGATACCTTAAAGTTCTGTGGGGCTGGCGCGCTCTCGGCTACTGACAGAGAAAACTATCCCGTCCTGATGCGCATCGCCATGCTGTCCTCACTGGGTGCCGCCAGCACCAACCGCAACTTGGGTTTTCGCTGCGTGAAGGGCATTAAAGGAGCCAAGCGATGATACGCAAACATATTTACCAGCACATGCTGTGCGCAGCGTTCTCGCTGTGGCTGTCTGCCATTGCAGCCGACAGCCCTGCTGTAGCCGCAGATCAACCGCGCAAATCCGTCTACCAACTCGATGTGGCGCTCACTGACCAAGATGGCCGTCCATCGCAATGGCGTGACGCCGCAAACTCAGCAAAGGGGCCACGCATCGTAGGCATGTTCTACAGCCGCTGCGACTACGTCTGCCCCATGCTGTTTGAAGCGGTAAAAAACATCGAGGCCAGTTTGCCAGTGGAGGCGCGCCAACGCCTGCAAGTAGGCTTGATCACCCTGGACCCCGCGCGTGACGACTCTGCAGCTTTGAGAAAGACCGCCTTGCAACGCGCAGGAGACCCCGCGCGCTGGCACCTGTACCGCACCCAGGCCGCGGATGTACGCAAACTGGCAGGCGTGCTCGG
>JAYVDN010000172.1:0-2509 GCA_043749385.1 Polaromonas sp. | reverse complement strand
CTAAAAACCAAAATTGACGGAAAAGCTATAAAGTTGTTTTAGTAATTTTTAAAGTATTTTTTATTTTTGGTATTTTTTGTCTTCCTTTTGCGTCCTTTGCGTAACCTTTGCGTCCTCTGCGCCCGGAAGTTCTCCCCCTCTCCCTCCCTCAGAGATAGCAACACACACAGATATAGAAAAGAGCAACACCATGGACTTTGATTTTTCTGATGACCAAGAGCAACTGCGTGATGCGGTGCGCAAGTATGTGGACAAAGGCTACACCTTTGATCGCCGCCGCAGCATAGAAAAAGCCGGAGGCTTTGACCGTGCAGCGTATGCTGAGCTGGCCGACCTGGGCCTCACAGGCCTGTGCATCAGCGAGCAGTACGATGGCATGGGCATGGGCTCGGTGGAGTGCCTGGTGGTGCTGGGCGAGCTGGGCCGTGGCCTGGTGCTGGAGCCGCTTACGCAAGCATTCATCAGCGGCCCGGTGCTGGAGAATTTTGCGCCTGATGCACTCAAAACCCAATGGCTACCCAAAATCGCCAGTGGCAAAGCCATCGTCGTGCTAGCGTATCAAGAGCGAAAGGCCCGCTACCGTATTGAGGTGTGCGATGCCAAAGCGGTGCAAGCTGGCACTGTCTACACGGTCACCGGCAGCAAAAACCTGGTGCCCATTGGCGACCAAGCTGATGCCTATCTGGTGCCCGCCATGCTGGACGGCCAAATGGCCCTGTTTTTGGTAGAGCGCAGTGCCGCAGGCGTGAGCAGCCGCAGCTACGGCTGCCAAGACGGCTCGCGCGCAGCCGACATCACATTGCAAGCCGCACCGGCCCAGCTCGTTACCACCAGCGGCCTGCTCGCGCTGGAGCTGGCGGTAGACATTGGCATCACCTGCGCCTGCGCCGAGGCGGTGGGTGTGATGGACAAAACCATGGCCATCACCGTCGAATACATGAACGTGCGCAAGCAGTTCAACCAAGTGATCAGCAGCTTCCAGGCGCTGCGCCACCGCGTGGCCGACATGAAGATGCAGCTTGAACTGGGGCGCAGCATGGCCTTTTTTGCAGCCCTCAAAATGGGGGACCCAGCGCCCCAGCGCCGCCGCGCCATGGCCCAAGCCAAGTACCAGCTAGGCCAGAGCATGCGCTTTGTGGGCCAGCAGGCGGTGCAACTGCACGGCGGCATTGGCGTGACAGATGAGTACATCGTCAGCCATTACTTCAAAAAGCTCACCCAGCTAGAAATGACGTTTGGCGACAGCATGCTGCACCTAGGTGAAGTGAGCGCGCGCATGCAAGACACCGCTGGCGTGTTTGCGTAAAACAACATATTGCCGCCATAGCTGGCTTTAAATGCCAACTTTTCACTACGAAAACAATGCTGGACCCTAAAAGCTGATGAGCGGCTAGAAATTAACTGTTTCGCGGCCCAAAAACTAAGAAAATACACTTCATTGCTTGGATGAGGTGTGTCCGTATGTTTTCAACATGCTCAAGGTTTGTCAAATCACTTGTTTTTGTGGTGGCACTGTGTGCGCACTTTCTGGTGCAAGCACAGGTATGCTCGGCTCCGGGCAAAGACGGCCCGGGCGCATTGATCATCGGCACCGTCAACACTTACTACCAGCCCACGGTGGGCAGCTTCACTGGCGCCACCAGCATTGCGCTGAGTAACCGCATAGGCGCGGCGACCCCTATCGCACCGGGTGATTTGGTGATGGTCATCCAAATGCAGTGCGAGAACATCGATACCACCAACACCGCGAACTACGGCGGTGGCAATGGAACAGGCCGCGGCTACACCGACCCGGCCACCGGCTGCCGTGCGGGCCAGTACGAGTATGTACGCGCTGGCGCGGCCAGCAGCAACACCAATTTAGACTTGACCGCCACGCCTCTGGTCAACACCTACACCCTGGATGCCAGCACTACGGTTAACCGCAAAACCTTCCAGGTCATTCGCGTACCGCAATATTCATCGGTCAGCTTGGGCGGTACCGTGACGGCGGCTTTTTGGACGGGCATCACTGGCGGCGTAGTCGCTCTGGATGTGGCGGGCAATCTGAACCTGAACGGCGGCGGCATTGATGTGGCGGGCCGGGGCTTTCGCGGCGGCGGCGGCATCGCCTGGAACAACACTGCACCCAACAATAACGAATACGTCACCACCACCAATATTGTGACCAACGTGTACTCCATGAAGGGCGAAGGTATTGCAGGCACGCCACGGGCAGTGCTAGACCAGTCCGTACCCGCATCCACCCCCACCGTGGTTGATTTAGGGGCTACCTGGGGCGGCTATGCCGTGGGCAGCCAAGGCCGGGGCGCGCCAGGTAACGCAGGCGGTGGTGGCAACAACTTTGACGCGTCGCGCGACAACGGCGGCGGCGGCGGCGGTGCCAACGGAGGCGATGGTGGTTTTGGTGCCTACGGTTGGCGAAACGGCGGCTGGGTGGGCGTGACGTACGCATTGGACGGGCGTGACTTGCGCGGCATCGGCGGTGCTGCATTTACCCAACGGGCTA
>JAYVDN010000171.1:0-2754 GCA_043749385.1 Polaromonas sp. | reverse complement strand
GTGCCCAAGCCATCCGCTGTGCTTGGGCAATCTACTGTGGCGTCATTAGGCCGCCTAATTTAGCGGTAAAGGTAACGTTGCCGCTGGCGGCTTTTTATTCTGCTTCTGACGGGCCTGCACGCTCGCTGTGTGCGCCGCAGCGTCTTTGTTGCGCTCTTCACTGTGTGCTTTGGCGCGCGCGGCAGCCGCGATTCTTTCTTGGCGCTCAGTTACTTTACTTTTCTGGCGGGCTTGTTTGTCAGCCGCATTCGAGCTGCGGGCCTGGGGCGCTGGGCGCGCAGACTTAGGCGTCGTAACCGTTTTAGCCAAAGGTGCTACGCGCCCGGTTTGGCGCTGCTGGCGCTTGGCATTGGCGGCCAAAGCCTTGCCGCGCTGTTGGGCAGTCTGCGCTTGGCGCTCTGGCAAAGTTTTTTCTTCCACCTTGCGCAGTTGCTCGGCCCCACGGCGTTTGCGCTGCAGATCATTGAGGGATATTTCTTGGCGCTTCAGGTCAGCTTGTTGCCCGTTGTGCGTATTACGCGCTTGGCTCAGGCAGTCATTGACCCGAAACTTCTGATAACACTCCACTTTGGCTGCATCATGCTGTGCGCTCACCCGTTTGCGCTCTTGGTTAATGCGCTCGCGCTCAGCGCGTTCGCTGGCATCACGCGCATCGGTCATGGCATTGTTGTTCTCCACCACGTTTGCAGCGGGTGTTTGCAATGCACTCTGGGCGTAAGCCTTTTGAAAAATCGCGCAAGCGGCTATGCAAACCATAGCGTTTAACACATGCCTTGCCATGCTTACTCCGGATACCAACTTAAAGTTCATGCCGTTTCCATCAGGTCAGTTGCGTCAAGTCAACCGTGTATCCACGGTGCGCCGCTCCAGCGCCAAAAACTCTGCCGACTGCATCTCGTTCAAGCGCGAGGCCGTGCGCGGAAACTCGTGCGCCAGCGGCCCCTCAGTGTACAAGTCCTCCGGCGCCACGGCGGCCGACATGATCAGTTTAACGCGCCGGTCGTACAGCACGTCGACCAGCCAGGTAAATCTACGCGCTTCTGAAGCTTGGCGTATGAACATTTGCGGCACGTTACTTAAAAGCACGGTATGAAACTGGGTGGCCAGTTCCAAATAGTCGTTTTGGCTGCGCGGCCCACCGCACAAAGTGGCAAAGTCAAACCACACCACACCGCCCGCCTTGCGTTTGCTGTGAATCTCGCGCGCCTCAATGTGCAGCACCGGGTCTTCATCATGCACTTCGGCCAGTTCGGTAAAAGCTTGCTCCATGGCTACGTCTGCCTCAGCACCCAGCGGCGTGTGGTACAGCTTGACCCGCTCCATGGTGCGGCGGCGGTAGTCGGTGCCGTTGTCTACGCTGATCACCTGCATATGGGATTTGAGTAGTTCAATCGCAGGCAATATACGCGGACGGTGCAGGCCATTGGGGTACAAATCGTCGGGGTGAAAATTGCTGGTGGTGACCATGCCAATGCCGTTTTTAAACATAGCATCCAGCAGGCGGTGCAAGATCATCGCGTCGGTAATGTCGGCCACATGGAACTCGTCAAAACACACCAGCCGGTAGCGCTTGGCCATGCGCTTGCCCAGCTCGTCCAGCGGGTTCACCGTGCCCTGTAAGTCCGCCAGCTCACGGTGCACCTCGCGCATGAATTCATGGAAATGCAAGCGCGTTTTGCGCTTTAAAGGCACTGCGTTGTAAAAGCAGTCCATCAGGAAGCTCTTGCCCCGCCCTACCCCACCATGCATGTACACGCCCTTGGGAACATCGGGGTGGTTGATGAGTTTCTTGAACCCGTTGGAACGCTGCTCTTTAAAGTCTGCCCACTCGGTGGCACACCGCTCCAACGCCTCAACTGCACGCAGCTGTGCCGGGTCGCTGGTGTAGCCGCGCAGGGCTAACTCTTGCTGGTAGTGGGAGGTGACGCTCATTGAAAGGTTTAAGAGGCCTAACAGCCGAACCTCCGAACTTCCGGACGCAGAGGACGCAAAAGTTACGCAAAGGACGCAAAAGGAAAACCAAAAAATACAAAAAAAGCTTCCGAATTTCGTATGGCTATTTTCAAAATTTCGGTTTTATTTTTTGTCTTCTTTTGCGTCCTTTGCGTAATCTTTGCGTCCTCTGCGTCCGGAAGTTTGGTATTTGGAAGTTCGGTAAGTAAAGTTTTAGAAGTTCAAAGTACGCTTATCCACCGCCAAAGCCGCTTCCTTGGTCGCCTCAGACAGCGAAGGATGCGCATGGCAGATGCGGGCAATGTCTTCGCTCGATGCGCGGAACTCCATTGCCACCACCGACTCGGCGATCAGCTCGCTGGCATATGGCCCTACAATGTGCACGCCCAAGATTTCGTCGGTCTTGGCGTCCGAGATCATCTTGACCATGCCCGTCGTGTCGCCCAGCGCCCGCGCGCGGCCGTTGGCCATGAAGGGGAAGGTGCCCGCCTTGTACGCGCGGCCCTCGGCTTTAAGTTGCTGCTCGTTCTGGCCCACCCAGGCAATCTCGGGCGAGGTGTAGATTACCCAGGGCACGGTGTTGAAATTGACATGCCCGTGCTGGCCCGCAATGCGCTCGGCCACGGCCACGCCCTCTTCCTCGGCTTTGTGTGCCAGCATCGGCCCGCGCACCACATCGCCCACCGCCCATACGTTAGGCAAGTTGGTTTTGCAGTTATCGTCGACGACGACCATGCCGCGCTCGTCGAGTTTCAGGCCAATTTTGTCTGCGCCCAAACCAGTCGTGTTGGCCGTGCGGCC
>JAYVDN010000170.1:0-10265 GCA_043749385.1 Polaromonas sp. | reverse complement strand
GCCGGGGGTGATGGGATGGATGCGCATAAAAATGAAAATGTTGTTTAGTCAGCTTTGACGTTTTTGCTGCGCACGACCTTGGCCCATTTGGCGGAGTCGTTTTTCAGCAGCGTGGCCAGTTCGGCAGAGGTGGAGGCCGCGGGCTCTGCACCGGAGGCCAGCAGTTTGGTTTTGACGGCCTCATTATTCAGCGTAGTGCGCACCGCCAAGTTCACGCGTTCAATCTCTGCCGCAGGTGTGCCCTTGGCAGCGAACAGGGCATACCAGTTGTCTGAGTCCACACCGGGCACCCCCATTTCGGTAAAGGTTTTGACGTCGGGAAACAGCGGGTGGCGCTTGGCTGCGGCGATGCCGATGGGCTTGAGCTTGCCTGCCTTGATGAAAGACACCAAGCCAGGAATGTCACCGAAAAATCCGTCCACATGGCCCGCAATCACATCGGTAATGGCGGGGGCTGCGCCCTTGTAGGGCACATGGGTCAGGTTGATTTTGGCGGCATCATTGAGCAGCTCCATCGCTAAATGCGGCACGCTGCCGGTGCCCGACGAAGCCATGGTCAATGGCTTGTCTTTTTGCTGGCGACTGGCGGCTACAAATTCAGCGCCACTTTTGTACGGCGCGTTCGCGCCTACCACCAGCATCTCTACGTTGTTGACCACCAACGACACGGGCGTGAGGTCACGCACCGGGTCGTAGGCCAGCTTCTCGTACAGGGCGGGGTTGATGGCGACCGCGCCCACGCTGGTCAGCCACAGGGTGCTGGCGTCGGGCGTGGACTTGGAGACGAAATCAGCGGCGATTGCGCCGTTGGCCCCGGCCTTGTTCTCTATGATGACCTGGTGGCCCAGCTCTTTACCCAGCTGATCGGCCAGCGTGCGCGCCACAAAGTCTACCGGGCCACCGGGGGGAAAGGCCACGATGATGCGGGTGATTTTGTTTTGCGCGAGGGCGGCGGAGGATACAGCGAACAGGCTACCGCAAAGAGCCATGGCAAGCGCGCGACGCGTAAGTGAAAAGCGTTTCATAGCCAATCTTTCAGTGTTGAATTTATCTCGAACCTGTTGCCTCTTGCCTGTTGCCTCAATCGCAACGCACCGACATGCCGCCATCGACAATGATCTCGGTGCCGGTGACAAAGCGCGACTCATCGCAAGCCAGGAACAGTGCGGCGTTGGCGGTGTCGCGGCCGTCGCCCATAAAGGGCAGTGGAATGCGCGACTGGCGTTGCTTGAGCAGCGCCTGCACATCGCCGCCCGCGCGCTGGCCTGCCAGGCGCACCTCAACCATCGGCGTGTGCAACTGGCCGGGCACCACGGTGTTGACGCGGATGCCTTCTTTGGCGTATTGCACCGCCAGCACGCGCGAGAACTGGATGACACCGGCTTTGGTGGCCGCATAGGCAATCTGCGCCGCGCCTGTCCAGCGCAGCGCCGAGGTGGACGATATATTGACTATGGCGCCGCTGCCCTGCGCCTGCATGTGCGGCAGCACGTATTTGCAGGTGAGGAAAATGCTTTTCAGGTTGTGGTCCACCTGCGCATCAAACACCTCTTCGCTCATCTCCACCGGCCCGCCCTTGGCCGAGCCGCCCACGTTGTTGACCAGCACGTCGATGCGGCCGAATTGGGCGATGCAGGTGGCGACCATGGCTTCAATCGACGCGCTGCTGGTCACGTCACATGCGCCGCCGATGAAGGTGCCACCTGCGTCGGCAATCAGCTTGGCCGTCTCTGTCAAACGCGCGGGGTCTTTGTCAAAGCCATAGACCTTCGCGCCTTCCTGCGCAAAGCGCACCGCAATCGCGCGGCCATTGCCCCAGCCGGGACCGACGGAGCCCGCACCAGTGACGAGTGCTACTTTGCCGGCGAGGCGGCCTGGAGGTGGTGAATGGGGAGTGACCATACGCTAAGCTAGCTATTCAAAGTTAAAACTACTTAAGGGGCGAAATCGGACTTGACCGGACGCAGAGGACGCAAAAACTCGCAAAGGACGCAAAAGAAGACAGAAAAAGGAAAAAGAAAAATGAGAAAAGTGAAATGAGAAACGAGAAACGAGAAAGAGGGAATTGAAATTGGCTTCAATTTTTTGTATTTCTTTTTTTGCGTCCTTTGCGTAACTTTCGCGTCCTCTGCGTCCGGTATTATTTCTTCTCTTTCAAGCACAATTTCATTCAGCAAATCGGTACAGCCGCTGCGGATTGTGCACCAACACCTGCTCGAGCAATGCCTGCGTCGGTGCAATGCTAGACAGCGCATCCACCAACACGCCATCATCCGGCACATGGGTATGGTTAGGGTGCGGCCAGTCGGTGCCCCACACGCATTGCTCGGGAAAGCGCTCGACCAGCAAACGCGCAAACGCTACGCCATCCGCATAGGGTGGTTGCTTTTGCGACCCGTGCGAATCTATGCGGTCAATGCCGCTCACCTTCACATGGAACTTGGGGTTGTTCAGCAACGTGAGCAGGGCCGCAAAGTCGGCATGCTCTGCACCGCGTGTGGCATCGACGCGGCCCATGTGGTCGATCACCACGGGCACGGCGCTGCGCGATAAAGGCTCGATCAATTGGTGGATCAGCGCGCCATCAAAATGCACTTGCAAGTGCAGATTTAAGGGCTTGAGCCTGTGTGTGAGCGCCACGATGGCATTCATTGAGGTGTCGCTGGTAAGGCTGGGCATAAAGTGAAATCGCACACCGCGAATGCCTGCCATCGCAATGCGTTCGAGCTCGGCATCGGGCACATCTACGGGCACCAGGCTCACGCCCAAATAGCGCCCACCGCCTGCGGCAATGGCATCTTCTACCACCCGGTTGTCCATGCCATGCACAAGAGACTGCACGATGACGCAGCGCTCAATGCCCTGCTGGTGGTGCAGGGCGAACAGCATCTCTTTGGGTGCGTCCACAGGCGTGAAGCTGCGTGTGGGCGCGTAGGCAAAGCGATCTGCTGGCCCGAAGATATGCACATGCGTATCGCAGGCAAGCGGCGGCAGCTTGAGCACCGTGGTGCTGGTCTGGGGCTGGTAGGTCAGCAGCGGCTTAAGTTGAGCTGCCTTCAATGCCGCATCAGAAGTCAATCTGCTGCCCTTCGGTCATGCCAACGACTTTGGTGCTGCCGTGGCCCTTCATGGCCGCTTCAAACTGCGCCAAGGTGCCCTTGGTCAAAGGGTTCGAGCCGTAGTGCATAGGCACCACGTATTTAGGATTGATCCAGGCGCGAATGGCATAGGCCGCATCTTCGGGGTCCATGGTGAAGTTACCGCCAATGGGGATGAGCACCAAATCTGGCTTGTAGTAGTCGGCAATGAACTTCATGTCGCCGAACAAGCCGGTGTCCCCCATATGCCAAATCTTGAAACCGTTTTCCAGCTGGATGATGTAGCCCACGGCCTCGCCTGCAGGGTGCGATTCGTTTTTGTCGGTGGTGGGGTTCTTCCACACCAGCAGGGACGAATGCTCGGCCGCAACTGCGGTTACTTTAATACCAGGCAAGGGCGTGACGTGGCCGGTTTTGTTAAAGCGGTGCGTCAGATTGGCCGGCACTATGCCCAGGGTAATGAGTGGGGTAACCATGTCGGCCGGGCCGTACAGCACGGTGTTGTTCAGCTTGGCCAGCGCGGGCGCGTCGCCAATATGGTCCACATGCGCATGGGTCACCAGCAGCAGGTCAATCTTGCCGATGGAGCCGGGGTCGGCTTTGTACGGCGCGGGCGTTTTGGGGCCACCGCTGAACCATGGGTCAATCACAATCATCTTGCCGCCAGGGGACTTGATGCGAAAGCCTGCTTGGCCTAGCCAAAGCAGCTCGGTTTTGCCTGCAGTGGCAGTACCACTAGCAGAAGCGCCGCCAGCCGAGGCTGTGGGTGCCGACGGCAGTTGCGCGCAGCCGATGCTCAGCAGTGCAGTTAGCGCCAAAGCGCAAGGCGTTTTAAGGGAGTGGGTCAGTCGCATGGGTGTCTCCAAATGGTTTGAGTTGTCTGAGTTTGTTCTGCAAAGCACGCGCCATACGTGCGTGGTATTGCGTAGAGGCGGGTAGCTAGGGGGCGACGCAGGGGTGGCTAAGTGGAAACCCTCTTTGGCGGCACCCTGCCAAGCGTTAGTATCTTCTGTGTGATTGTATTTAGCAAATGCTCATTTAATTGTATTTAACCCCTTTCGGAGACTTTCCATGTTTAAAAAACTTGCCCTGATCAGCGGCGCGGTTTTGCTAGCCCTCAGCGGCTGCCAAAGCGCCCCACCAGCACCCGTAGCTGCAGCACCAGTTGCCACTGCACCCGCTGCCGCTGCACCCCCAGCCTGGCAGCAAGGCCGCACCGCCGCGCAAGCCACATCTCCATTGGCACCTGTGGCTGGCAAGCTCACCGTCACTCCAGCGGCTGACATCAAGCTGGACCGGCTCAAGCTGCCGCCAGGCTTCAAGATAGAGCTGTGGTCTACCGGCACCCCCGGCGTGCGCTCCATGGTGCGTGGCGAGAGCGGCAAAATCTACGCGGGCACCCGCCCACTGGGCCGGGTGTACGAGATCAGCGACAACGGCGGCCAGCGCACCAGCCGCGTGGTGGTAGACAAACTGGACCAGCCCGCCACCGCCATGTACAAAGGCAACCTGTACGTGATGTCGGTTGACAAAGTGCTGCGCTACGATGGCATTGAAAGCAACCCCACTGTGCAGCCTGTGGACATGACCGCCGTGTTCAAGCTGCCTCCTGAGAAGCACCACAACTGGAAGTACCTGCGCTTTGGCCCAGACGGCAAAATCTATGTGCCCTTCGGCGCGCCTTGCAACATCTGCGAGCTGCCAACGTCTGAGTACGCGCAGATTCGCCGCTACAACCCCGATGGCTCGGGCATGGAAGTGCTGGCCACCGGCGTGCGCAACACCCAAGGCTTTGACTGGCACCCCGTCACCAAAGAGCTGTGGTTTACCAACCATAGCCGCGACTGGATTAGCGACGACCTGCCAGAAGACGGCCTGAACCGCCTGAGCGCCAAAGGCCAAAACTTCGGCTTCCCCTACTGCCATGTGGGCAACCTGCCTGACCCTGATATCAAAAAGGCTAACGCTTGCGCTGGCGTCACGCCCGTCGTGCTCCCCATGGGTGGTCACGCCGCTGTGATGGGCTTGGATTTCTACACTGGCAATATGTTCCCTGCCGAGTACAAGAACGCCATGATCATCTCCCGCAAAGGCTCGTGGAACCGCACCAGCAAAAGCGGCTACGATGTAGTCATGGTCAAGGCCGATGCTGATGGCAAAAACGCCAAGATGACCCCCTTCATCACCGGCTTTTTAGACAGCAAAGACCAAAGCTTCTCTGGCCGCCCGGTCTACACCTTGCAAATGCCTGACGGCTCCATGCTGCTGTCTGATGAGCAAATGGGTGCCATCTACCGCATCTCTTACGCGCGCTAAAGTATGACCGCTAAACCAAGCGGCACAACACAAACAAGCAGGGCACTGGCAGCAGTGGCCCTGCTTTTTTGTATGGGCATTCCCACCGCACCGACCCAAGCCCAAACCTCTGTTCAGCCCAACCCAGGGCAACTCGCGCTGTGCGCCGCCTGCCACGGCGCGCAAGGCAACTCGCAAATCCCCAGCATCCCGTCGCTGGCCGGGCAGCCTAAAACCTTTATCGAGAACCAGCTAGTATTGATCCGCGAAGGCATCCGCGAGGTGCCGCAAATGAAGGGATTGCTAGACAAAACAACCGACGAAGAATTCATCACACTGGCCAATTATTTCGCCGCCCAAAGGCCCGTCAAGGCCACCACCAGCGCCGTCAACAACGCCACCTACCTGCGCGGCCAAGAGACCGCCAAGAAAATGCTGTGCGGCACCTGCCATTTACCCAACTACGTAGGCCAGAACCAAATCCCCCGTCTGTCTGGGCAGCACGAAGAGTTTTTGGTGCTGTCTATCAAGCAGTTCCGAGACGGCCACAGCACCGGGCGCGATACGAATATGTCAGCCGCGGTGCAGGGTGTGAAAGACGCAGACGTTGCGGATTTGGCGCATTATTTGGCGCATTTCAAATAGCATTTGTCTCGTGCTTTGTACACGCGTTGTACGGGCACGCGCACTGCCACGGCGCAATGCCCACGCCACCCGAGCCCTGGCCCGATATTTATTTCAAAGATTCGTGAATAAGAGTCTGAACAGCAAAGACCATTTTGAGTTGATCTGCACGGCGATAGTTACCCATGAAGATGACGTAGGCCAGTTCTAGTGCAGGAATGACGACCAGCCTCTGGCCACCATACCCGATGCCCATGTAAGACGCTCTTCCATCGCGGCGTTTTATCAAAAACCATTGATACCCGTACTGCAAACCTTCGTAGGATTCGGCACGCGAGGTGAGAGATTCGGCAATCCATTTACCTGGAACAATCGGACGGCCATTCCATTCGCCCCGCTGCAGGAGCAGTTGACCTATCTTTGCCAAGTCAGTCGGTCGCATACGCAATCCCGAAGCCGCAGCAGCTTCGCCGTTCAAGCCAAGCGTCCATTCCACTTTGTCGATGCCCAATGGGGTGAATAATTTTTCACGCGCGAAATCTAACAGAGGCTTACCTGTTCCTTTCGAGATGAGATGACCCAAGACCGCCGTCGTACCACCGTTGTAGCGCCATTTTTCTCCGGGAGGCGTCAAGATGGAGCGCTCCAATACATAGCGATATCTGTCTGCGCTGCGCTCCATCGCAATTTCACTGTTTCGTGGATCGCTGTAAGGCAAATCTTCGTTCCACTCCAAACCCATGGTCATCGACAACGCATGGTGAATATGAATCTGTCGCCTGCGATCATCTTGGGCCAGGTCTGGGTAAGCGGGGAACGCCTCCAAAAGCGGTGTGTTCAAACTGGGAACTTTCCTGTCTTCGAGAGCAATGCCATACAACAAGCTCGCCTCACTTTTACTCACCGAGCGAACATCATGCAGCGTGTCAGCGGTGAACGCCACCGTGCCCAATGGCGTTCCCCAGCGCTCATCCTGCCCGGTGAAATAAGACTCCAGAACCAACTTGCCACGGCGAACCATCGCCACGCCATGCAGATTAGCCAATGCACCACTCTTGACACCTTGCGCTAGCCGCTCGGGCAAATCCGGTGTTATGCCCATATCCTCAAGGCTAGCTCTCTCCCACTGCGACGAGACTGTAGAACCAATAGACTGCAGGCTTGCGAAGGCAGCGCTCGCGACACCAGTTTTAAGAACAAGACGTCTTTGCCGATATTGTTCATGGCTTAGGATTTTCATGCGCGCATTCCTCCGATCAGACAAGTGAATCCATCTAACGCTTGAGCAGAATTCCGGTCAGTATTGACCACCAGAGGCAAGATGTAAAGTGCAAATCTTAAGCGCAGCTAAAGACCGATGCGATGGTGCCGTGGCGACGTAGCACAATGGGAGTTGCGGGCCGGGGCTCTTATCGGGTGGCGTGGGCGTTGCACCGCAGCAGCGCGCTTAGGGTGCGCTCAGTCGATTCAATCGCTATCACTTTCGCAGCTGCCCCCGCGATATTTCATTGGGCTGCAGGCCAATAGTCACATAAAAATAGACCGTATTTGGGTGTTTCGCAGCTTCAAGTCTTCAAAAATCGGGTGGGTTCACCAAAAAAAGTTGCTTGAACGCCTGCTTAACCCCATTTCTACTATGCAAATCATGCTGCAGGCCAATGAAATATCGCGGGAGCAGCTACTGAATTTATAGTAATAAGACGACTCATCGCATTCGCACATCACCTCAAACTAGAGAGTGCGTGCGCAGCCAGTCCTTCAGTGCGGCATCAATACGCGTTTGCCAGCAAGTGCCGGTGGCGCGAAAGGCGGCTGATAGGTCGGGAGACAGCCGGATGGTAGTGGCTACCTTCGGTGCGGCTTTGACCGTGCCCACCGGGCGACCACGCCGGGCCATGATTTGCTCAGGCGTAGTCACACGCCCATTACCAGAGCGCACTTGGTCGATAGAGCGCAACAACGCCGCCTTAAACTCGGCCATCTCAGGGTCAACTACGGGTTTAGATTTTTTCATTGAAACGCTCCTTCAACAGCTATGCCGATACCTTCGCTGACTTAGGCTGTCCCTTCGTCTACTCACTACCCAGGCATCAAATAAATGCGGCCATTCTTCACGCGTTTAATCTCGCGCTCCAGCCTGCCGGCGGCTGTAGGGGTAGCTGGGACGGCCATTGATTGCTGATTGGGCATGCATGGTGGAGCCGATTGCATATACGCATAAAGCGTATAATTATTTAATGCGTTTTGAATTCATCGAGTCCTCTATCTTTACTGCCTACTTGGCGGATTTACTGGGTGACGATGAATATGCTGAGCTACAGACGTTTCTCTGTGAGCAGCCAGAAGCCGGCGACATAGTGCGTGGATCAGGCGGTGTGCGCAAGCTGCGCTGGGCGCGCCAGGGTACTGGTAAATCTGGTGGGGTTCGGGTGTGCTATTACCTCAAGACGCAGGACGGCAAAATTTGGATGCTGACCATTTACCCGAAGAGTGAGCGGGACAGCATCCCCGGACATGTATTGAAAACCTTGAAAGAGGAGTTAGACCGTGCGTAAAGCTGAAACCACTGTTTTGAAAAAATCGCCTCCGCGTGACATCGGCGCTGAGCTGCTGGCTGCTGTGCGTGAAATGAAGGCTGGGCGCTGGGCGCGCCGCACGGTCTTTGAAACGCAAAAAGACGGATCGGTGCGCAGGCGTATTGAGCGTTCGGATGGCACGGTGGAAAAAGACGAGGTGCTGACGGGCGCGCATTGGGAACTCATGTCAGCACGGGCGCAGTCGGGCATGAGCCAAGCTGAGTTTGCCAAAACCATGGGCGTGTCGCGCCGCACACTAGAAAATTGGGAGCAAGGCCGCGCACAGCCTAGTGGTGCAGCGCGCCGATTGCTTCAATTGGCAGCGAAGTACCCGGATACGGTTCAACGGCTAGCGCATATTTGACATCGTAAGCCGGGCCGTGTCGCGTTCTAGTACAACGTGCAGGCTTCGACAGGCTCAGCCCGAACGGGTGTATGGGTCAGCGCGAGCGGGGGCGCGCCAGAACTAACGAGAGTGCGCCTACTTACCCAATCTAGGCGCGCTCTGCAGCAACTCCGCCACCTGCGATTTCCAAAACTTCGCCTGTCCCGTGGTGCCATGCCCCGCCGTTAGTTCACTACCTGGGATCAAATAAATGCGGCCGCTCTTCACACGCTTGATTTCGCGCTCCAGCGTGCCGGTCTCGGGAGGGTTGCGCTCGTCGTCGGCGGAATTGATGGCTAGCAGTGCAGCTTGGATACGATCCAGACCCGGGGCGGGGTTGTAGTCGCGGGATGAGTCCCATTGGTAGAGGTGGTCGTTGGCGTCACCGGTGTATTTGGCGTTCAGGCGCTGGTCCAGGATTTGGTCGGCCTTCTCGCGGGTGGGGGCGGCTTTTTGGATGGCTTGGCTGCCGCCGTTGGTGGCGATGGCGTAGTACACGGATGCAAACAGGGCGCTGCGTGGCTGGGTGGTGTAGTTGCCGCCTTTCCACTCGGGGTCGTTTTTGATGGAGTCGGTGATCAGGCGGCGCAGCATCCAGTTGCGGCTGGACATCTCGGTGGGCTGGGAGGCCATGGGCACCAGCGCGTCCATCATGCCGGGGTATTTGGTGCCCCATATCCAGGTTTGCATGCCGCCCATGGAGTTGCCTATGACAAGGCGCAGGTGCTTGATGCCAAGGTGCTCGGTGACCAGGCGGTATTGCGCATCGACCATGTCGTCGTAGTTGTATTTGGGGAAGGCTGCCCGCAGGCCGTCTGACGGCTTGGTGGATTTGCCGGTGCCTATGGCATCGGGCAGGATGATGAAGTACTTGCTGGCGTCCAGCGGCTGGCCTGCGCCAAACAGCTCGCCGCCAAAGCCGGGGTTGAGCATGCCCATGCCGGAGCCGGTGGTGCCGTGCAGCACCAGCACGGGCTCGCCTTTCGGGTCGCCTACCGTGGTGTAGTTCAGGCGCAGCTCGGGCAGCACCTGGCCGGTGTGAAAGCGAAAGTCTTTGACGACCCAGTTGTCTTCTTTGGGCGCGGGGAAGTCTGCAGCTTGGGTGGTGAGGGCCATGAGGGTAAGGCCTAGGCAGCAGGCGGTGTGGGACAGAGATTTGAGAAAGGTCATAGGGTTCTCCTAGATGGGGGCGAGTACGCGAGCGGGGGCGGCTTGGGCGGGGGCGGGGGCAGAGGGTGTGGGGGTAGAGGGCACAGGTGTGGAAGTGACAGGTGGCAGGGTAGCGAT
>JAYVDN010000169.1:0-1869 GCA_043749385.1 Polaromonas sp. | reverse complement strand
TGGCAAAGGTAAGCTGAAACATGGCGTAGACCGACTCGGGAATGTTGGGTGCAATATGGCTCACGGCAACCTTGCCGGTTTCCTTCACGTAGTCGAGTCCGGCAAATCCAGCGCGGTCGAGTCCGCCTAACCAATGGCCCAACTCTCCACTTCCCGGCGTGAAAGCGAGCGAGTAACCGACGGCAAACCACAACAGACTGACAACGGCGCAAATGACCACGGCGCACGCCATGACATTGAGCACGCTTTTACGGCGCACCATACCGCCATAAAAAAGCGCAATGCCGGGCAAGGTCATCAGCAGTACCAGCGCGGTCGACGTCATCATCCAGGCGGTGTCGGCGCCGTTGAGGGTTGATGCGTCCACCAGACCTGGTGTGACCAGGGGCGCAGGGGCCGATGCTGGAGCTGCGGGAGCTGCTGGAGCAAGGACCACCGGCGATGCGGCAGACACTGCAGGCATCGGAGGGCTGGCGGCTGTGGCGGCTGTGCCAGTTGCGGAGGTAGAGTCAGAGGGAGGGGCTGGCGCGGAGGCGCCGTTCAAGGCTGCTGCTGCTGCCGATACCGCTTCAGGCGGCGTGGCCGGTACCTGCGCTTGGGCCTGCTGGGCGGCCATACCGATGCCAACCCAAATACAAACGGACAGTCCGATAGACGTGAACTGCTTGATGGCCAGGCGGCGCATAGGATCCTTCCTCTCTGTACACCACACCGTTGAGGCATAAGTCGTGCCAGCGTCGCTGGGACTTGTATGCCCATCACGAAGCGTCAGACCAACTGTTCGCCATCAATTGGGGCGAGCTTGAGCCTTGCACCTACAGATATCGCACAATCCCCAACAGGGAAATCCCCAATGCACTATCTCAGTGCACAAGCTAGCATGTAGCCTTGTAGATCAAGCTCAACGGCTTGATCCGCGAGGAGCCGGGGAGACACTTAAAAATAACAACAGATTGACAGACAAACCATTCATCCAAAAGACAATGGTTAGAAAAAGGCGCTGGCAACCCCAGCGCTTTTTTATGCCTTTTTTCTGCCTCCGGTTACAGCAGCAGTGGCGTAGGGTCAACGCTTTCTGTAAATTAAATAGCGCTTAGCCCGCTTTCAAATTGAGCTATTTGCTATATTTAATATAGCATTTGCCAACCTTTTGGCGATGAGACAATCCGCTGATGGAATTGCTGACCGTCTCTCTTGCCTCACTATTGGCGGGTTTTGTCGATTCCATCGTCGGAGGTGGCGGGCTGATCCTGGTGCCTGCCCTGTTCGCGGTATTTCCCACCACAGCACCCGCCACGCTTTTCGGCACGGGCAAAGGCGCATCGGTTTGGGGCACAGCAGTGGCCACGCTTGGTTACGCGCGCAGAGTCGACCTGCGCTGGGCCGCCTTACTGCCGGCGGCCGCTGCGGGGTTTGCCGGTTCTTTGGCCGGCGCCTGGCTGGTCACCCTGGCCTCGGGTGTTTTATTGCGAAAAGCCCTGCCTTTTGTGCTGATGGCCGTGCTGGTCTACACGCTGGTCAAGAAAGACCTGGGACGACACCATGCACCGCGCTTCAGCGGCGCGAAAGAAGTGTTCGCGGCGTCCAGCGTCGGGCTGGTGTTGGGGTTTTACGATGGCTTTTTCGGCCCGGGCACCGGCAGCTTCCTGATTTTTTTATTTGTACGCTGGCTGGGTTACGACTTCCTGAATGCCTCGGCATCTGCCAAGCTGATCAACACCGCCACCAATCTGGCCGCCCTGGCCCTGTTTGCTTACCAGGGTCATGTCTGGTGGCATTTTGCGCTGACCATGGCCGTGGCCAATATTGTCGGCAGCCTGTGGGGTACCCGTATGGCGCTCAAACACGGCGCCGGCTGTGTGCGGCTGG
>JAYVDN010000168.1:0-2483 GCA_043749385.1 Polaromonas sp. | reverse complement strand
TTCGTTAAAGTTAGCAAGATTAGTTGTCTGATCTTGTTTGAGCGCGGCGGCTTTTGCCTCCTGCGCAGTGCGCTCAGCCATTACCCCGCCGTGGCGTATCTTCCAAACGCCACCAGCCAGCGCCAGCAGCAGCAGGCCGATGGCGGTTAGTTTTGCCCATGTGTTCATTGCGCGCTCAGGCACTTAGCCTGCCTCTGAAGTTGCCGCGAGTACACGCCAAAGCAGCGTTTGTTGCCCGGTGTGGCGCAGTCATAGCCCTGCACAAATCTGTACCTGATTAGCGCTTTGCACGCCGCCGCATAGTTGCCCGCCAATAGCTCGCGCCGCATGGATGACTTTTCCCAAGTCCCGAATCCGTACTGGCCGACAAAATCCATGTACACATCAAATTCGACTTGCTGCAAAGCCACGCCGGGCAGGCTGGCAGCAAAGCGCTTTTCCTGTTGCGAATTGAGCGCCTTGGCCAATATCACGGCGCGCTGTGGTGTGATGGTGTCGCCCATGCGGACAGGAGTGCCGTTTTCCCAGCGTGTCGAGCCGTGGCCTACTGTCGGCACGTCGCCTTTTACCGGGATAATGGCCGCAGAGCTGTAGCCTTCATGCGCTTGCCATGCAGCAAAGCCGCTGGCACTCATAGCCAGCAGGCCTACGGCGATGCGTTGGCGGGCTGTCATAGATCGCCCTTGCCGGTGTCACGCACTCGCTTGCTCATGGCCTCGTATGTTTTTTTCTGGTACTGCAACTTTTTTAAGCCAAAGTAACCCTGCATCAGCAGCCCAAGCACAGCCGTTGCAATGCCGACGACCACGCCAAGTTCATTAAGCGTCAGACCAAAAACAACCGCGCTGCCGCTGCCTAGTTTTGTAACCGCCGTGCTGAAGCTGGAGGCGATGTTTAGATTTTCGTCGTTCATGGCGCGCCTTTTGGGTAAATATGTTGCCCGCGTGGGTCAGCCCAATCCAGCATATATTTAGCAATCCAGCGCGCCAGCACGCCGCGCCAGTCGGTATAAGTTGCCAGTCGGTTTAAGCGCTGTGAAAACGTGACTTCTTTGACCTCTGGAAAGTCCAGCGTGAAAAAAGTAAAAAGCGTGTAATTCAGCACCACATCTAAAATCCAGGCGGCAGCGGCGAACGGTGCAAGCAAGCGCCACCAGCCACCGCGAAAGTACTGGATGCCAACCAAGTACAAAACCCACATACCGACAACCAAAGCCGGTAGCAGCACGGGCAGTGCCAACAAGTGCAGCGCGCTCATTTTTCGTACCTCGCAAACTCGATTTTTGCGCTGGTGGTGGCCAGACTAACGGCTGCGTAATAGCGAATTTTAAGTGCAACTCTTAAGGAGACTAAATCAGTCGCCCCCGTTACGCTTGGGTGCGCAGTTATATCTAGTAAGGCACTGACTACGGCATCGCAACTTGCCGCACATGCCACGTCACCCGCCCGTCCTAAACGCTGCGCGATACTCGATATCCGGCTGCAAATTTTTTCACGCTGGCTAATATATCCAGCCAGCTCAGAGGCTTTTTGAGCCAAAAAATCAGGCCCGTCCAAGGGTTCAGTGATGTTGCCCTCAGCCAGCCACGCCAGATAAGCGACGTAATCTGAGTTTGCTGGGTCTTTGGGAATGCAAGCGCCATCGTTGCGCTGTAAACCTTCTCTGTAAAATTTATACATTGGAAAACCTTTTAAAAAAATCGATCAGAGGGCGGGGCCACCATCACAGACGCGCTGTCAGCAATTCGATTCGGTCAAGCACGTAGGCATCGCCCGCAGCAATAGAAATGAACTCTGCACGGAAACCCAAAGCACTTGCAATGACCGCTAAAGATGTTGCATTCGCCGTAGTTCCCGAGGTAATGTTTGTGATGGTTGGCGCGGCGAGCATCTCAACCGGCAACGTCTGTGCGTTGGTGTAGCGACTGGTAGCCGTTGCGATGTCACCTCTGGCGCTCCATTGCACACGTTGTGCATACCGCTTGCACAGCGCAGACTCAAGCGCATACGGCCTGTTTTCTAAGGTTGTCGGAGTGCCAGAGATCTCAATTTGCAGGTCTCCAATAAAGTAATTTTTACCAATGACGGTATTGAGCGCAGTGTCTGAGACCAACAACTGCAATCCGTTTGCCGCATCAGTGCTACCCAGCGTAAATTGTGCTGATATGGTCGTAACGGTGTTGTTTAGACACGTTCCAGCGCCGGTGATAGAGCCTATTTGTGTGGTGGTTACGAAATTGTTACTGCTGTTGGCTTTATAAAGGCCAAACTGAAAGCTTCTCGAAGCTCCTGTATCCTGAAAAACTTTGCATGAAACAGAGATGGTTTTCCCGCTCATATTTTGAGCATGCAGCGCTTCAATACGGTGCCCAAAATACGCTTGACCATTTGTCCAGCTTGCACTGCTGAGGGCAAAATATTTGCCACTTTCAAACGATGTAGAAGAACCCTGCCCAAGCCCACCACTGATGCCGGTGCCGCCCA
>JAYVDN010000167.1:0-11417 GCA_043749385.1 Polaromonas sp. | reverse complement strand
CCACTTGGTGGGTGGCACCGAACCAAACCTCCCGCATGGCCGAGGCCCTAAACAGCGACCCTTTGAAGGCCGACATGCTCAAGTCCTACCGCCAAAGCTACAACCCGCTGGGCAAAAGCTACTTCAAAGGCGGTGCGGGCATGGTGAGCACTGCAGCAGACTACCTGCGCTATGCGCAGATGATGGTCAACGGTGGCGAGCTGGACGGCAAGCGCTATTTGTCGCGCAAAACGGTGGAGCTGATGCTGTCCAACCATATCGTAGGCATGGGCGGCAGCACCATCGCCACCACCGGACCGGGCTACGGCTTTGGCCTGGGCTATGGCGTGCGCCTGGACGAAGGCATGGGCTGGGCACCAGGCTCCAAGGGCGACGCCATGTGGGCCGGAGCTTGGGGCACGAGTTTTTGGATTGACCCGAAAGAAAAGCTGGTGGGTATTTTGATGGCGCAAAGCCCCTCTAACCGAGTGCAGACGCGCATGCTGTACAAAAATTTGGTCTACGGGGCGCTGGTGAAATAAATCGTACGCCTTATGTCTAAACTGTTACTACGTATTTAATAGCTTGTCCCGCGATATTCTATTGGCCTGCAGCCCGATTAGCATCTCAAAAATGGCGTCCACAACGGCAAATTGCCGGTCTGCGGCCGGTTTTCGACCTGCCGGGGGCTTCGAAGCAGTAAAAAATATGATTTTCATCGATTTTTAAAATGCTAATCAGGCTGCAGGCCAATAGAATATTGCGGGAGCAGCTACATAATATATAGCGTTTACTTATCCTTGGGAACGCCCGTGTGATGTCCTCGACGGGGCTAGAACTTTTTCTGGCCGGTTGGATGTGCTGGCGCTGTGGCGCGAAGTCATCAAGACCTCTGGCCTTAAACTCCAACAACTGAATTTTTTCGCGCTCTTCGCGTAACTTTCGCGCCTTTCGCGCTCCTTTCCCCGTTTTCTTTTCCCCGCATTTTTTTCCCCAATAACCCTGAACCTTGCAAACTGAACCCCAGGCTATGAAAATCATCGTGATCCCCGGCGACGGCATCGGCCCCGAGACCATGTCCGCCACCACCGCAGTGCTAGAAGCTGCCTCCAAACGCTTCGATTTAAAGCTCGATCTGCACTACGACATTGCAGGCCACGATAGCTTGCAAAAGCATGGAGCCACCGTCACGCCAGAACTCTTAGCCAAGGTGCGCGCCGCCGACGGCCTGATGCTCGGCCCCATGGCCACCTACGACTTTAAAGACGAGGCCAAAGGCGAGATCAACCCCTCCAAGTTTTTTCGTAAAAGCCTGGACCTGCACGCCAACATTCGCCCTGCCCGCACCTACCCCGGCATGCCCGGGCGCTTTGGCGATTTTGATTTGGTGGTGGTGCGCGAGAACACCGAAGGCTTTTACGCCGACCGCAACATTGAGTCGGGCAATAGCGAAATGCGGATCACGCAAGACGTGGTCATCTCGCTGCGCCGAATTACCCGCCACTGCTGCGAGCGCATTGCCCGCAGCGCCTTTGAGCTGGCCATGACGCGCAGCAAGCATGTGACCATCGTACACAAAGCCAATGTGCTGAAACTGGGCGACGGCATGTTTATTGACCTGTGCCACCAGGTGGCCAAAGAGTTCCCGCAAGTGACTGTGGACGACTTTATTGTGGACGCGATGATGGCGCATGTGGTGCGCGCACCGCAGCGCTTTGACGTGATTGTCACTACCAATATGTTTGGCGACATCCTCTCCGATTTGACCGCCGAGCTGTCGGGCAGCCTGGGCCTGGGCGGCTCGCTCAACGCGGGTGCAGAGCACGCCATGGGCCAGGCGGCGCACGGCTCAGCACCAGATATTGCCGGGCAAAACATTGCCAACCCGCTGTCGCTGATTTTGTCGGCTGGCATGCTGCTGGGCTGGCATGGGCAGCGCAAGGGCTTGCCTGCGTTTGTGCAGGCCAGTGCAGCGATAGAGCAGGTAACGGCTGCAGCCGTGCAGGCGCATGAAGTGACCCGCGATGTCGGCGGCACGCTGGGCACGCGCGAGACCGGCGATGCCTTTGTGAAGCGTTTGTTGGCGTATTGAGCCATGAGCGTGCCACTGCCCGGTGCCTGCGACTGCCACGTGCACGTCGTCGGCTCCACCCAAGACTACCCCATGGTATCCGAGCGCCACTACACCCCCGGCCCCGCGTCGGTAGCGGACCTGCGCCAGCATTTGGCACGCAACGGCATGGCGCGCACCGTCATCATCCAGCCCAGTTTTTACGGCACCGACAATAGTTGCATGCTGCAAGCCCTGCACGCGCTGCAAGGCGCTGGGCGCGGCGTAGCGGTGGTGGGTGCCAGTGCCAGCGATGACTCTCTGCGCGCCCTGCATGCGCAAGGCATACGCGGCCTGCGCCTGAATGTAGAAAGCTCGGGTACGGGTGACACCCAGACCGTCAGCGCGGCCTTGCAGTACTGGGCAGGCCGCATTGCCGGGCTGGGCTGGCACTTACAGATCTATGCGGCACTGGATGCCCTGCATGCCATCCACCCCGTGCTGCAACAGCTCAGCCTACCCATCGTGCTAGACCACTTTGCCATGGTGCAGGGCAGCACGCCACTGAACGATGTGCGCGCCCAAGCCGTGTTGTCTTTGGTGCGCACTGGCCGCGCGTACGTCAAGCTGTCCGCGCCTTATCGCATACAGTCATCGCCCACGCCAGACATCGATGCTGTGGCGCGGATTGCCGCAGGCTATCTGCAAGCCAACCCCGAACGAGTGCTCTGGGGCAGCGACTGGCCGCACACTAACCTCGAGCCGGGCAAGGCAGCGCATGAAGTCAGTGCGTACAGACCGATTGAGCCCACCACGCTGCAGCAAGGCATCCACGCCTGGCTACCCACAGCGGCCGTACGCGCGCAGGTGCTGGTAGACAACCCGGCTCGTTTGTACGGGTTTTAGAAACTCAGCGCTCGCACACCCAATCCATCCGCGCCATGCCTGCGCGGGGTGCGCCCAGCTTTTCGTCCAAAACGCCCATGCGCAAACCAGCGCAGCCTTGCACGGTAACGGCTGTGGGGCTGGCCTCTACGGGGCCGATTTGGGCCAATTTGGCTGCCAACTGCGCAGGATCTACATCGTTGCGCGCAGCACCTTCAGGTGCCGCGACGGCGATGGTTTTTCCAAATGCGGTGACGTAGTAATACGTCGGGTCGTTGCAGTTCAGGCTAAAGCGCTGAGCAGCCACAGCTGCCGGGTTAGCGGCGTAGTCAATCGCAATGCGGATGCGCTCGTTCACGATGTCCACTGTGGGGTCTTGCTTGGGTTGGATGTCCACATTTTCGCCATCGGCCTTCACATCAAACAGCCAGTTAATGCGCCCTATCTGCATCTTCAGCGCAAACACAAAACGCTGCAGGCGCTGCGCGTCTACCTGGCCACTGGCATCGCGCAGGAGTGCAATGGCCTGCTGCGAATGCCAGGCATCCAGCAGCAGCTCACCACGCAGGGCTTGCACACGCCCGGCCTCTAATTGCACTTGGGCCTTGCATTCGATGGAGCCATGGGGATGCGCATGGGCCAGCGTGGGCCAGCACAAGGCAGCCGCTGCCAGCAGCACTGCGCCACGCACCAACCCCTTGCCCGCCCAGCGCCACATCAGCGAATCGCCACAGGATTGACGATGGCCTGCACGCCCCCAGTGATGCGCGAGGCGCCCAGCACAAACATGAACTCCCAGGCCTTGTCTTTCACCAAGGGGCCGGTGTTCATATTCTCCAAAATATAAATGCCATTTTTAGCCAGCAAAATTTGGTGCACTTCAAACACACCGACATCTTTTTCAAACGGAATCACCTCCAGTGCCCACTGGTCTGCGCCGATGGCAATGACCTCTTTGCTGGCCAGGTACAGCGCACCCTCTTTGCCCAGCCCCGGCTCACCCCCTAAAAAGCGTTTGTTGTCTTTGCCTTCCAGTGCCTGCCAGCCGGTATGGAACAACACCACATCGCCTTTTTTGATCGTAATGCCTTGCTTCGCGGCCTGCTCGTCAATCTCTTTGCGGTTAAAGGCCGTGCCCTCTTTCACCATCTCAGTTCCGTAGTAAGCCGTCATGTCCAGCACAATGCCGCGCGTCACAAAGGCTGGCAACTTTTCAATACCCAATTTCTTCAATCCGTTGGCCTGCACAAATTCGGAGTTTTTGTTGCAGTTGTAGTAAACGTTGTCCACGCCAATATGGCCCAGGCCATCAATTTGTGAGCCCGTGCCTACCCAGCCCATATAAATGTCGTCGTTGTAGGTGGTTTTAGTGCCGCCCAGGCTCACCCCACCCGCTTGACCGGGCTGTACTATGGTGACCCCCCAGGTACGCGGCGCGTAAGCGGCAGTGCCGGCATTGGTTTCAAAACCCAGCGAGTATGTTTTGCCTGTCTTCACCAGCTTGGCAGCTTCGGCGGCAAGTTGCGGTGTCAGTAAATTGGCCGCTCCTATCTCATCGGTCGGCCCCCATTTGGATTTGCACCAATCGTTTTGTGCCCACGCGCTGGCGCTGCCCAGCGTGCCCAGAACGGCTGCTAGCAGCCAAGGGCGTAGGGATGTGCGTAATGTCATGTCAACTCCTTGTGTGATTGAAAGTGAAACCAAAAAAACCTGCCCAAACTAAGCCAGGCAAAACCAATGTAGTCCCTGCTCCGCGAGCCGTCTGTCACATGCGCACCAAATCAAGGGGAAACCCTGAAAACCATATTGTTGTGATGTGTGACAGTAGAGCCGTGGTGCAAGCCCATGCCCCCCGCACATCTTTTTGCGGCACTGCGCCGTGTTTTTAACCCCAGGAGCCCCTATGACCGCACCTTCCCAACCGACTCTTCCCAGTACCCTGCGCAAAGCTTGCGTAGCGACGGCTGTCGCACTGGCGGTGCTGCCCGCCATGGCGCAAGAGACCTTCAAAATCGGCATCGTCAGCTTCTTGTCGGGCCAAGCGGCTGAGAGCTTTGGTGTGCCCGCCATCAACGGCGCCAAGGTGCTGATTGATGCGTTCAACAAAGGCGCAGGCCCCGCACCGTACAACAAGGTAGGTTTTGGCGGCATGAAGATCGAGCCCGTGTATGTGGACGAAAACGGCGGCGCTACCAAACAAGTGCAAGAGATGCGCAACCTGTATGACCGCGAAAACGTGGACGCTGTGGTGGGCTATGTAGGCTCGGGCGACTGCCTGGCCGTGGCCCCGGTGGCCGAGGAGATGAAAAAGTTTCTCATCTTGTACGACTGCGGCACGCAACGTATTTTTGAAGAAAACAAATACGAGTATGTCTTTCGCACCGCCTCGCATGCCACCATGGACAACGTGGCGCTGGCGCGCTACCTGAAGGCGAAAAACGTCAAGGTGGAGCGCTTTAACCTGATTAACCAGGACTACGCTTGGGGCCAGGACAGCCGTAAAGATTTCATGATCGCTATGGACCAGCTGTACAAGGGTGCCAAGCCCGACGGCGACCTGCTGCCCAAGTTTGGCGCGGGCCAGTACGGCACGGAGATCTCGGTGCTGCTCACTAAACCCGCCGATATTTTGCATTCCAGCTTATGGGGTGGTGACTTGCAAGCCTTCATCTTGCAGGCTGGTGCGCGCGGCCTGTTCCAAAAGCAAACCCCCGTGTTCTCCGCAGCTGACCATGTGCTACCCGGCTTGGGCGAGAAGATGCCCAATGGTGCCATTATTGGCGCGCGCGGTGCTTACGGCCTGATGGCCCCCAAGAGCGCCTTGAATGACTGGTGGTTTAACCTGTACGAGAAGGCGCAAAACGTGTATCCAGTGCAAGCCCCCTACCGCATGGCGCAGGCGCTGCTCGGCCTCAAGCAGGCTGTTGAGAAAGCCATGGCAGCCAACGGCGGTAAGAAGCCTACGCCCGAGCAACTGGCCGCCGCCTTGAAGGGCAGCACCTGGGAGTCCCCCGCTGGCACCATCCGCATGACCTTGGGCGAAGGCCATCAGGCCATCCAGGAAACCGCCATTGGCAAAACCCGCTGGGATGCCGGCAAAAAGATGGTGGTGCTGGACGACATCATGCGCTTCCCCGCAGAGTGCGTGAACCCGCCTGCCAATATGAAGAGCGAAGAGTGGCTGAAGGCTGGATTTCCTGGGGCTAAGTGCTAACTGTTAACCGCGCTTGAGAAGAAAAATACTGGACGCAGAGGACGCAAAAATTACGCAAAGGGCGCAAAAAAAACCAAAAGAAGTCAAAAGGACTTTTTGAATTTTTTGAATTTTCTTTTTTGCGTCCTCTGCGTTCTTTTGCGACCTCTGCGTCCGGTCAAGTCCGAATTCGTCCGTTGAACATTGTTCATCCACTAGAGACAAAGCAAGCATGAGCCTGTTATTCACCATCATTCTGGATGGCATCACCTATGCGTCCTGGCTGTTCATCGTTGCGCTTGGCCTGACTCTCGTGTTTGGGGTGCTGAAAATTTTAAACATCGCGCACGGCAGCTTCTACGCCGTCGGGGCCTATGCCGGTGCCAGTCTGGTGGCGTGGTTGCTGGCCATGAAGGTGTCGCCTGCGTTGACCGTGGTGGCTTTGGTGGCTGCGGCGGTGGGCGTAGCGGCTTTGCTGGCTCCGCTGGTAGAGCGCGGCCTGCTGCGCATGTTTTATGGGCGCGACGAGGTGCTGCTGGTGCTGGTCACCTACGCGCTGTTTTTAGTTCTGGAAGATGTCACCAAGCTGGTCTGGGGAGTCAACCCCTACTACGTGTCAGACACTTACCAGGCCTTTGGCAACCTCCAACTGGGGGGTCTGAGCTATGTGGGTTACGACATTATTTTGGTGGCCCTGGCGGTGGTCTGCGGTGTCGTTACCTGGTGGGTGCTCAACCGAACAAAGCAGGGCAAGATCGTCACCGCCGTGATCCACAGCCCCGAGATTGCATCCAGCATGGGCGTGAATGTTTCGCGCATCTACACCGGGGCGTTCATGGTGGGCGTGTTTTTTGCAGCGCTCGGCGGGGCGCTCACTGCGCCGATGATTTCGGTGCAACCGGGCCTGAGCGTAGGCGTCATCATCGTCAGTTTCGCGGTGGTGATCATCGGCGGGCTGGGCAGTATCGAGGGCGCGGCCATTGGCGCGCTGGTGGTGGGGCTAGCGCGGGCTGCCTCGGTGCACATTTGGCCACCGGCCGAGCTGTTCAGTATTTATGTCGTCATGGCCGCCATCCTGGTGTTCAAGCCCGAGGGTTTGTTCCAGCGGATACAGGCACGCAAGATTTGAGCTTGAACGTGCGGGCTATTTACTTTCACCGTCTCTAGGAGTTTGCCCTTGTCTCACCCTTCTTTGCGGCGAGTTGTATTGTCATGCGCGGGCGCAATAGTCGCGCTGCTGGTCGCTGGTTTTATCGTACCCAAGTGGCTCATGTCCCTAGGCACTATTGCACTGGCCAACGGCTTGGTGTCCATGGGTATTTTGATCATGATGCGCAGCGGCGTGGTGCCTTTTGGCCAGGGCCTGGTGTTTGCAGCGGGTGGCTACGCTGCGGCACTGGCGTTTAACAAAATGGGCGTGACGGATGTGCTTCTGCTCACCGCCCTGGGAGGCGCGTGCGCGGTGCTGATCGCCGCGCCCTTTGCACCCTTGCTGGCGCGCTACCGGGGCATCTTTTTTGCCATGCTCACCTTGGCGCTGTCAATGGTGTTGTACGGCGTGTTGGTAAAAACCGAAGTGCTGGGCGGCTCGGACGGATTTAACGTCACCCAGCCAACCCTCTTTGGCCGCAAGGCGCCAGCAGGCCAAACGCAGCTCATGCTGTGGTGCGTGACGGTGTGCATCACTTGCGTGCTGGCTGCGCTGGTGCGGCTGTACTGCGACTCGCGGCGCGGGCTGCTGTCGTTGGCCGTGCGCGAGAATGAATTGCGCGTCGAATACCTGGGCATGTCCGTCGTCAATTTGGTGGCCTGGAATTATGTGCTGGCCGCTTTCTTGGGCGGTGTGGGCGGCGCACTCAGCGTGGTGGCGCTGGGGCATATTGACCCCAATTTCAGCTACTGGACGACCTCGGGCGAATTTGTGTTTGTGGCTATTTTGGCGGGTTACCACAGCGTGATTGCGATTCTCGCGGGTTCGTTTTTACTGGAGCTGGTGCGCTCATTCTCCAGCGCCTATTTCCCCAACACGTGGCAAATGGTGTTGGGCATTTTCTTGTTGCTGGTGATTCTTTTTTTACCGAACGGTTTAGGATCATTGCTAGAGCGACTGCAACGCAAAGGAGGGGCATAACATGAACGCTACGCCTACTTCAAACACCACCCCCGTGCTGTCCGCACGCGGTCTGCAACGCAGCTTTGGTGCGGTGGTGGCCGCTGCTGATGTGAACATCGACATCGCAGCGGGCGAGCGACTGTGCCTGATTGGCAGTAACGGCGCAGGCAAGACCACCTTTGTGAACATGATCACCGGCTACCTCAAGCCCAGCGCCGGGCAGATATTTTTGGGTGGCGAAGACATTACCGCCCGCTCACCGCGTGAGATCACGCGCCGGGGCGTGGCCCGCTCCTTTCAAATCCCACAGCTATGCCTGCACATGACGGTGCTGGACAACATGCTGACGGCCTTGCACTGCAACCGCGCGCACCGCCAGTTCTTCATGCCGGCGCGCGACGCGGCTTCGGTAGCGCAATGCCAAGAGCTATTGGCGCAGTTCAATTTATCTGGCCATGCCGCGCGACCTGTGCTGGAGCTGCCTGGTGGTGTACGCAAGCTGTTAGACATCGCCATGGCCCTCACCGGCCAGCCGCGCCTGCTGCTGCTGGACGAGCCCACCAGCGGCGTGAGTGCGGATGAAAAGTTCAGCACCATGGACACCGTGGTGCGCGCGATTGAATCGCATAGCAGCGCCGTGCCTGTGACAGTGGTGTTTGTGGAGCATGACATGGACATTGTGCAGCGCTATGCCACCCGCGTGGCGGCGTTCTACAGTGGCCGCGTGCTGGCCGATGGCCTGGCCAAAGACGTGCTGATCGACCCCGAAGTGCGACGCTACGTCACGGGCTCTGCCCACCCTGCAAAGGAGCAACAGGCATGATCGCGCTAGAGTCGGCCAAGGTGGCTATCCAAAACGTGGAGGTGCTGCGCAACTTCTCCATCCGCATCGCTCCGGGTCATATGGTGGGCCTGATTGGCCGCAACGGCGCTGGTAAAACTACGGTGATGCGCACTATCATGGGCCACCTGCCCTTGCTGGCAGGCAGTCTGCGTGTAGACGACACGGATTTATCCAAAGCCGCACCGCACGAGCGCGTGAACCACGGCATAGGCTACATGCCCGAAGACCGGGGCTTGGTGCCCGAGCTGACCGTAGAAGAAAATATTTGCCTGCCGCTGTGGGTGTCGCCCACCTTGGTACTGAGCGAGCGGCTGGAGTTCGTCTACAGCGTACTGCCCGAGCTGCGGGAGATGCGCGAGCGCAAAGCCATGCTGCTCTCAGGCGGCCAGCAAAAAATGGTGGCTCTGGCCCGCGCCTTGAGCGTGGGCACGAAGCTGTTGCTGCTGGACGAACCGTTTGAAGGCGTAGCCCCCGCTCTGTCGCAGCGCCTGTCCGAGGTGATAGGGCAGTTGCGCGGCAGCGGTCTCTCGGTACTCATCAGCCAGTCTGATTTGAACCATTCACGCGACCTGCTGGATGCCGAAGTGGTGATAGAGCGCGGCGCGAATATGGACGCTCCAAGGGCTTAACCTCTGAGCATCAAGCGTACACCGCAGATTGAGGGTAAGCCAGCATGTGCCGTACCCTATTACGGTGGCATCA
Organism: Polaromonas sp.; assembly: GCA_043749385.1. GTDB lineage: Bacteria > Pseudomonadota > Gammaproteobacteria > Burkholderiales > Burkholderiaceae_C > JAAFIP01. Next base: position 1,651 of record JAYVDN010000167.1, on the reverse strand, counting down.
TCGGACCTCTATTGGAGCACTCTATGCAGCGCTGGCTTTTGTTCTTTGTGGCAATTTTTTCTTTCGCTTTTCCTGCGCACGCGGCGTACCCTGAAAAGCCGATCAAAATCATCGTTGCCTTTGCGCCCGGTAGCTCCACCGACATTGTGGCGCGCTTGCTGGGCGAGCAACTCTCCAGCCTGCTGGGCCAACCCGTCATCGTAGAAAACAAGCCCGGTGCAGGTGGCAATATTGCCACCGTAGGCGTGATGAATGCGCAGCCGGATGGCTACACCCTTCTGATGCACAGCGTGGCCTACTCGGTTAATCCCACGCTGTTTGCCAACGCGGGCTACGACGCTGTGACCGATTTGCAGGCGATTGCATTAACTGCATTTACTCCCAACTTAATTTACGTGCACCCCGATGTGAAGGCCAACAACCTGGCCGAGCTGCTGGCACTCTCGCGCACCGAGAAGATGGCCTATGCTTCGTCTGGCAACGGCACCACCACGCAACTGGGCGCAGAGTGGCTGTTTCGCGGTTTTAACAAAGTAGACATTACCCATGTACCCTTTCAGCCAGCCGCCGCCACCAATGCGGTGGTCAGCGGCCAAGTGCCCATAGCCTCCACCTCCATGCCGCCGGCCGTGCCCTTTGTGAAGGCCGGCAAGGTGCGCCCTATCGCAGTGACCTCGCTCAAGCGCAGCCCCGCTCTGCCCGACGTGCCCACACTCGCCGAGCTGGGCTACAAAGACTTTGAGGCCAACACCTGGTTTGCCTTGTTGGCACCCAGCAAAACCCCCAGCGCCGTGCTGGACCTGCTCAACCTGCAGGTCAACAAAGCATTGACTGCCAAAACCCTGCAAGAGCGTTTCACCACCCTGTCCCTGGAGACCTCCGCTCTGGACCGCCCCGCAGTGCGCCGCTACATCGAGAGTGAAGTGGGCAAATGGAGCCGCTTGGTGAAAGAGCTCAATATCAAGGCCGAGTAAAGCGGTTCACACACCCTTCCAACGCCTTCCAGCGCCGCAGCATTAACGCACTCGCCCATGAAAAACACCAGCTTGGACAACATCACTCCCGCCGCCGCTTGCAGCTTTGCGGGGCAAAACGACGCCCGCTCGCGCGCCTTGCTCGAATCCCTGGTCAAGCACCTGCACGGCTTTGCCAAAGACGTGCACCTTACGCACGCAGAGTGGCGGCGCGCGCTGGCCTTTATGCACAAGGTGGGTGACATCTCCAACGACAGCCGTAGCGAGTTTTCTCTGCTGTCGGATGTGCTGGGCTTGTCAAGTTTGGTGGATATGCTGGCATCCGACCCCACGGCCACACCGGGCAGCGTGCTGGGGCCATTTCACACCGTGGGTTCGCCGTGGCTGGACAACCCTGCCAACCTGATAGCTGCCAATAGCGGCACGCGTGTGCTGCTGCGCGGTCGGGTGTGCGACAGCGCAGGCCAAGCGCTATCCGAAGCCACACTGGATTTTTGGCAAAACGCCAGCAACGGCATGTACTGGCAACTAGACCCGAGCCAGCCGCAAGACAACCTACGCTGCCAAATGCGCATGGATGCCGAGGGCCGCTTTGAGATCGCCACCATCCGCCCCGTGGCCTACCAAATTCCGATGGACGGCCCGGTATGGAACGAGCTGATGGCACCCGCAGGCCG